>JAYUZN010000048.1:0-18282 GCA_043751755.1 Bacteroidota bacterium
GAAAAATAAATAACTTGACTATTTAGTTATAGCAGCCATTTTGAGTATTTCTTAGTGCCGTAGGCACGAAATATTTATAGAAAATAGAATCCATCCCCCAATTTATCCCATTTTTCGTGCAAGCACGAAAAGTAAGAGGGGGCGGGGGTATGTTTTTTTCTATAAATATCGCGTCCCTACGGGACTATAAAATCATCAACTTATTTACATTTCATTCCAAAGGTGTCATTGCGAGGCGAATTTTGGTTATTTTTTGGAACGAAGTGGAAAAAACAACCAAAATTCGGGCGAAGCAATCGTACATAGTCTGACCCAAAAGAAGTGTTTAATGCTTTGTACGATTGCTTCGCCTCAAATTTGCGTACATTTCTCCGCTTCGCTACGAAATGCACGCAAATTTGAGGCTCGCAATGACACCCACTCTCGACAGCTCTTTTTTCTTTACAGCACAAATAATTTTCTTATCGCTTCGGTATTCACCTCTTCGTCAAAAATTGCCCTTACAGGAATGATAAATCCCTCAATAACAACACTTTCTATTTCTCCTTCATGTTTTTTTTCAAACAAAACGTATTCTCCATTTTTCAAAATATACTGTTCCACATACGCTTCTTCTGCATCAATTATCCAGTACTCTTGGATTTGGTGCGCTGCATAATCTAAGAACTTTATGCCTTTGTCTCGCTTTTCGGTACTATCTGAAAGCACTTCTACGACAAAATCTGGGGCAGGAAAAATCGTTTGTTTGGGCTTGATATTCGCCGTTTTTTCTTTGCCAAAAAAGCAAATATCTGGCTCATAATCATTGCGCGTGAGGCGAATAAGGATTTTTTCTATGCCAACCTTGCCAAGTTTATGGAGTTGAACATAAATATTTAAGAGTTGGTATAGCCAGCCTGTAGCCTCATTATGTTCTATCCTAACAGGCGAATGTACGATAATTTCGCCCATAATAAATTCTGCTTTTTCTTGCTCTGTGATTTCATTGTAAAAAAGCAGCCTTCTTTCCGCTTCTTCGGCAAGTTTTTCTTGTGCCTCTTGCAAGATTTCGTAGGCATTGCGTTCTTGCAAAAGTTGTGTAATGATGTGATGTGGCATAATCGCGAAATATAAAAGGCAAATATAGGGATTTTTTCCTGCTGTAAAGAAAAAAGAGCTAAATTTAGGACTTTTGAGCCTAAAAACCGCAAAGTTCGCAAAGAAAGCCCACGCAAAGGACGCAAAGTGGGGCATTTTGAGTTGTTCCTTTGCATTTTTTGCGGTTCCTTTGCGAACTTTGCGGTAAAACGAGAGATATTTACCGAACTTTTATGTCAGCTTTTCGCCTTTTTGGTCAAAGATTCCACATAATCCCACATTTCCGCAGGGATTTTTTCCATCATCGTAAACTCCCCTGCCCCTTTGAGCCATTCGCCGCCGTCTATCGTAATACAATCGCCATTTACATAACCCGAAAAACCTGACATAAGATAACACGCCAAATTCGCCAATTCGTGATGCTCGCCTACCCGTCCAAGCGGCACTCTTTCCAAGGGGTCGATGCCCAATGAGTCTCTGATTTCTTTAGGAAAAAGCCTGTCCCATGCCCCCGCCGTAGGAAAAGGTCCGGGCGCAATCGCATTCATTCTGATGCCATATTTTCCCCATTCCACCGCCAAAGATTGTGTCATTGCCAATACGCCTGCTTTTGCGCAAGCCGAAGGCACGACAAAGGCAGAACCCGTCCATGCATAAGTCGTTACAATGCTTATAACAGTGCCTTTGATTTGCTGTTTTAGCCAATATTTGCCTAAGCAAAGCGTGCAGTTGTAGGAGCCTTTTAGGACTATATCTACCACAGAATCAAAGGCTCTATGACTCAAACGCTCGGTAGGACTTATAAAATTTCCTGCCGCATTGTTTACCAAGCCGTCTATGTAGCCGAAGGTTGCTATGCCTGTGTTGATTACATTTTCGACTTGCTCATAATTGCGCACATCACAAGGCACAGCAAGAACTTGCCCGCCTGTTGCAGCTTCCATTTCGGCTTTTGCAGCCTCCAATCTTTCGGCAGAACGCCCGCAAATAATGACTTTTGCCCCTAATTTCAAGAAAAAAAGGCTCATAGATTTCCCTAATCCTGAGCCGCCGCCTGTAACCAAAATCACTTTGTTGGCTAAGGCATTGTCTTTGAGCATGAGTTGTTCGAACATATAAGTAGTTGAGAGTTATAAGTTGAGAGTTGAAAGTTAATATAAGTTTATCATAATCAATAAGATATATCGAAAATATATAGTTAGATTATTTTTCACTCGTACTTATGTTTATATTTTTGAGGTAAATTTGGGGCAAAGATAGCGGTTTTTCACGCAGATAAACGCAGATTTTGGCAGATTTCGCAGATGTTATGCTTTTTTATCTGCGAAATCTGCTTTCATCTGCGCAAATCTGCGTGAAACTACGAAATGAACTGGCACAACATTTGATACGATACAATAAATAGTTTTTTCTTGGAAAAATATATTTGATTATTTATCATTACAATTCAGACCTTCATTTTTCAATACATTATGAAAAAATCATTGTTTACCTTTTTATTTGCTGCGTTCACGATTATGGGCTTTGCACAATCTACTGAATCTCAAACCCGTATCGAACAAAAACCTCAAATGGGAATAACAGAAAGGCAAGGCATTTCTCGTGGGGCAAGCAATGTAGAAAATGTGAGGGCGAAGGAGCATCAAGCAGCCATACAGAAGTTTCAGGCGGCACTTGCCTTTGCGCCCGAAGAGGAAGAAGTAGAGATTTTTAAGAGTGAATCTGCGGAAGATACGGGGTTTTGAGCGCTATTTATTTAGGGCTTAAGCATTTTTCTGCTGGTGCAAGCGTCCGATGAGGGCAGTTTGCGGCAGTTAGATAACGACATTAGGACTTGCGCCACCCATTTAAGTTTAATAGGGTGGCGCACCTTTGAAAGGTGCGCCGCCGAATATACGCACATATTTAATACGACTTTCGTAATACTTTTTTTCCCAAAAAAATTTTCGGCTTACGCCGAAGTCCCCAAAAAACGAAACTCAGCGAATTGCGCTTGCTTCAGTCGCTGCCTGCTCCGTCCCTCCGCAGGCTGCTCCTTTGCTCGCGCAATTCGCCTACCCCTTTTTAGGGGAAAAAGAGAGTTTTTTCTCCTTTTTTCCTCTTAGCTCACAGGAAAGCAGAATAGCAACCCCCTACCTAAGAGAGAAGAACAACAAGGCGGAAGCCGATGCGGGGATCACGAAACGACTGCGGGTAGCTGTTGCGATAGGAAACGCTGCAAGCCTCTGCATAGAAGTACCAAGAGCCGCCGCGCAAAACACGAGAAACCCCTACATTTTTCGTATTATCAGATTCTCGTTCTATCCAAGCACTCCCATCGGTAGGCGCACCCTTGTAATCCCCATGCCACTCATCTTCGCACCATTCCCATACATTGCCACTCATATCGTACAAGCCATAGCCATTTGCTTTTAACTGCCCTACAGGATGCGTTTTACAATTATTTGCTACAATTTTTGCCGATTCCCAATTGCCCGAAAGTTTTTCATCTCCTGAATTTTCCCAATACCAAGCTACTTCCTCAATATTATCACTCCCTGCATATTTAAAATTTTGTCGGCCTCTTGCGGCATATTCCCATTCTGCTTCGGACGGCAGGCGATAGTTTTTGCCTGTTTTGTCATTCAATATTTCAAGGAAAAGCTTTATATCGTCCCAAGAAACAGATTATACAGGCAAGTTTTCGCCTTTGAAACTACTCGGGGTACTACTGAGCTTAGTCGAAGTCGAAGCATCTACAATTTCTTGCCATTGCTTTTGGGTTACTTGATATTTACACATTTCAAAGGCTTTTACACTTACTTTTTGCCCTCCTCTCTCAAAAGAGCCTGCAGGAATTTTCACCATTAAGCCATAAAAAGGGTCTTCTTTTGCTCTTCTTTCGGCTTCAGCTTCAGCGTTCTCTTTCTCAATTCTTGCAGCTTCAAGGGCAGCTTTTTTGTCCTGTTCTTTTTTCCTACCTTTTGCTTCGGCTTCTTCAAGGCGGCTATTTTGTTTTTCCAATTCTACCAAAAGTGCCTTTGCTTCGGGCAAAAAGAAGTTATTTGCATGATTTTCATCTAAGACAAAATCCTCTACGGTGTATTCGTATTGTTTGTTTACCTTTTGCCATGCCAAAAAATCGGCTGCTTTTTTGCCTTCTTTTATCACCTCTTTATACAAATCTCGATTGATGTCTTTGTAATTATCTTTAAATTGTTTGCAAAGTTGCGGTTTTTCCTGCCATTTTGCAGCGGCTATTTTAGCATACAATTCTCGCGCTTCTTCGTGCAAAAAAGTATTTATTTTTTCTGTTGCTTCTGGTACAAAACGGCTATCTTTATGGTTTTGGAGAAAACGCTGATAATCTTGTTTGTTTTCGCAGGCTTCAAACTCTTTTTTGTCACTGTTTCGCAGCAAAAAAACAAATTCACCGCCTTCGTCTCCTGCGTCCTGCAAAGCTCTTCCTATCGGGGTTTGTTTGGCATTGTTTGCAGTTACCATTTTGACATGCTGCACCAATTCAGAAATAGGGAAAGTCTTTGCCTGATTTGCCTTCAAATAACTCACAATGGCTTGGGTAAAAGGGCTATTTTCTCCAGAAGCCCCATCAGAAACGGGTTCTAAATGCCCCGCAGCAAGCACCCACCGAGAAGCCAATTGATAGGATTTGACGGAAAAAGGGGGGATTTCATTTTTGTCATCTTTGAGCAAAAAAGCCCCCGAATAGCAGCTATCTACTACAAAAAGAATGTGTTTGGCTTTATAGGCTTTGATATATGCTTTGGTGATGAGGTTATGCAAAAAAGTATGAACTTTGTCTTTCTTTGCATCAACAGGAAGAAGATAGCCCAAGCCTGTATGCGCGTGAAATGAACCATGCCCTGAGAAATAGATGAGCAAATTGTCGTCTTCGGTTAGGCTTGTATATTTTTCAAAAGCATAAATGAGGTTTTCGTAAGTAGCCTCCTCATCATAAAAAGTCATCTTGTTTTTGGGCTCAAAATGGTACTTTTTCTCCAAAATTTCGACAAATTCCCTTGCACCGTTCACGCAGTTTGTCAAAGCAGTTACGTCATTTGTGTAGTTATCTATCCCAATAACAAACAAGTGATTTGTAGCTTTTTGGAGGGCTATATGGTCTTTACCTAAGAAATTTTCGAAATCGTTATCTGTGAGATGAGCGTTTTTGTCTGACATATATTTTATCAAGCAGGAAGGAAGGAAAACGCCGCAAATGTGGGCTTTTTTTGGGGGAAATGCAAAGTTTTTTTGTGCCGTATGTATTTTTTGCCGCCGCCTGCGGGCTGCTGGAACACGTTCAGGTAAATAGTCCTATTTTTTCTTTGATTCTAAGATAAGAAACGGAACGAATGTGATGACATAAAGCAGCAGAATCTTGCCGAAGATTGCCTGTACCACTTGCAAGGCGAACAACTGTATAAGAACTTGTCGTAAAATGGGTCGAGGTAAGAGGAATGACTACTGCCAATTCCCAATAATCCAAAGGCTTTATTATCACACAAGGGCGTTTCTTTTCGATTTCACGCCCTTCAGTTGGGGCTAAATTTACCCAATATATCCCTGCTTTTTCTACGTTATACATAGCCATTGTTTTATAAATCTTTGATTTGATTCCAATATGCTGCGATTCCCTCTTCTGCAATGTCATATTCTGCGGCTTTTATGCTTGCATCAACTATCTTTAATTTCGGCGATTTGCGCTTTTTTTCTGGCACTAAACCCAACATTCTCGACAAGGCTCCAAAATCTTGTGCCGCGTCTGCTACAAGTTCGGCAAAATCGTTAATACGCTTGTCCGTAATGGTGATTTCTTCATGCCTCAATATCATTTCTGTAATTAAGCCAAATTCTATCAATACAGAAGCTAAGACCCATTCTTCAAACCAAGGTGAGGTAATATCCAATATTTCCATTATGTTTTTATGAAGCAAGGGCTGAAGAATGCGCCTGTTCGTTCTTAGGGCAAATCCAATATTTTCGTTCAATACAACAAAACGAGGCTCGGTCTCCCATTCTGTCAATTCTTGTGCTATCTCATCATACAAGCTGTCTAAATTCGCAGCAAATTCGGGAAATTGCTGAAATAGCTCAAAGCGAAACTGCAAAATGGTTAGCACATATTGTGAAAAATAGGGCTTTAGGGGCATCTCCTGCTGAATAGCTTGTTTTACTAAGCCAATAATGCTTTCTATGCGTTTTTCCAATCCGCCCACCGCTTGTCGCGGTTTACGATAATAGTCCTCAAAAGGAGCTAAGATGCCTATAGGATTTGAAAAAGTATTTTGCATAATATTCTTAGTTTCGTCTCACAAAGGTAAGCACTTTTAGCAGCATTTCCAAATATTTTTTTGGAGTAAATAAGCACATAATCACGCTGGTAAAATGTTTCCTAAAACAAATATCTCCCTCAACGCCTCTCTCCTTTTCCATGTCAAAAAGCCGATAAATAGGCAAAATCCGCCCAAAACGGCTGCCCAAATCCCCAAAGGTAAAATACCGATAAAACTCCCAAGCCCTAAGACGACTCCTGCTAGCAAATTGTCTGCCAATAGCAGCGTTGCCAAATGTCCCCAATAGCTTATGCGTTTGGGCAAAAAGAAGCCCATGATAATGCTTGAAAAAATGAGCGCGCTTATGCCTATTAAAGCTGCATTTAAGCCTATATTTTTGTAGGCTAAAGTATAGATTATCACGTGTTTCGCTATCAAACTTACCCCCAGAAAAGCCAAGAAAATATACAGCCACCTATAAAATAAATGGAAATTTGGGGCGCAATCAAAGCCTGTTTTTGGAGCTGCACTGCCTGCAATAATGCGGCGATTGTAGGTAATTATTTTGTAGAACTGCCAAATCGAGCCTTTGAAAATGCCATTGTTGAAAAGAGGCTTGAAAAAAGGCATTTTTTCGCCCAACAAACAATACAAGGCTTCGGGGCCATACAAAGTCTCTTTTGTTTCTGTATCAAACAACGGGATTTCGTGCCTACTACGGTCTATATCAATATGTTGCAAAATTTCGGGGCTAACTTGACTAAACCCTAAACGATTTTCGGCTGCTAACATGCCTTGATTCACAAATTCCTCTGTGTACCATTTGCACATAGGGCAGGTGTCGTCATAGATAATTATCTTGTTTTTCATGGCTATTGTTTTTTTCACGCAGATTTGCGCAGATGAAAGCAGATTTCGCAGATAAAAGGTTAAATATAGTTTTCAAGTCTTTTTTACGTATCGAAAAAGTAAAAAGTTTCACAAGTTTCAATTTTTATTGAAAATTTCATATTTTTACAAATTTCAAGGTATCTCTCCTGCCATTTCCTACAAAAGTAAGAAAATACATACCCGATTCCCATTGATGAATCGGAATTTGTTGCGCCCCCATTACAACAAGTTGCTTGTGAAGGAGCTGCCCATTGATGCTATGAATTTCTATTTCGCCTTCATGGAAGGCATAGAAAAGGAGCTTGTCAAACACCGGATTTTGCAACAAACTTACTGCTCCCGCCGAATCCACATTTTGCCACATATACGGAATGGCATCACTTATATCATAAATATCGCCCTGCGCGTCTAAGAGTGTTAAGCGGTAAAAAGAAAGTCCTCTAAGGGGATGTTCATCATAAAAAGCATAATGGTTGTGGGCATTTATCGCAGAAAGGCTGCCTATTTTCACAAAATCGCTATTTCCTACGCTTCTTTCTATCTCAAAAGTCGTTTGTGGGGCAAGAAATTGCGTAGTCCATTTGAGCAAAATCTGCCCATAATCAAAGATAGCCTTCGTTTCTTTTATCGGATTTCCCGACATAATAAGGTGTTTCACTATCTTAAATTCATCATCAATCGTTCCCAAAGACGTGAGATATTGGCAATGCAAGGTGTCATCACTTATATCTAACACAAGCGAGCCATTGCCAGAGGGAATCGAAACCTGCATAGCATTGTGCGGATAACCGATAGCCGTTGAACTGCCTGTGCGCCCCGAAACGCCACACACCACATAAACAGTGCCTTTGCGGGTGTTTTTGTAATAGCTATTGCTCGGAGCCTGCACGATATTTCCCAAAGGGTAGGGTAGCGCGCTAAATGTGTTTGCCAAGCCAAAATGCCCTTTCATAAAATAACTCCTTTCGTAGATATGACTATGCCCATTTAGCACCAAATCCACCCCCAGACTCTCCAACAAAGGCACAATATTCGTGCGCATATCTATCAATTCTACTTCCGTATCGCTGTTATGACTGCCTTTTGTATAAGGAGAATGATGAAAATAAGCAACCGTCCATTTTTGCGTATTTTGGTCTAAATCGTTTTGCAGCCAGAGGTACATGGGCGAGCCGGGCGCATTGTAAGCCCCATAGCTATCTATAGAAATGAAGTGAATATTGCCATAATCGTAGGAATAATATTTTTCGGTATTGCTATTGCTTTGAATATCAAATATATTGAAATAAGGGAAATTCGTGGTTAAAGCAGCCGCAGAAAGGTAGCCGACCTGCCCATAATCATGGTTTCCGGGGGAAGGAAAAAGGGGGAATTTGTGCATTTGTGCTTCGTAGTGGTCAAAAGTATTGACCTGATATTCCCAATCTAAGCCCAAATTATAGGCATTATCTCCCAGCCAGAGCCAGCCGTTTACGGTATTTGTGTCATTATAAGCCTCAAAAGCGGCAGTTACAGAATCTTGCTGCACTGTGCCTGTGCCAAAATCGCCTGTAACCCAAAAACGGAGTTTAGTCGGATTGTTGCTGGAGACAGGAGCTGTAACAAAATGATACTCAAGCCCTACCTGAAAAATGCTATCGCTTGTTCCTACGGAATAAAAGTATTTTGTCTGCGGCAGAAGCCCCAAAACATGCACAGAATGGTCTATAACAAGATTCGTATCTTGAATAATTTGTGTCCAATTTCCCACAGAAGTTCCGATTCTCGCTTCGCTATTTGTGGAATCTTTTGTGCGCCAGAGAATCGTAATCGAACTATCCGTGGCGATATTCATATACGCCCCTCTTGTGAGGGTGTCCGATTGTGCAAAGGCAGCCAGAAATCCGAATAAAAGGCAGCATAGCCAAGTCAGTTTTTTCATAAAAAAGGTAATAAATGAAATTAAACAACGAATAACGGGATTTTTGTTGGATAAAAAAAATCCTTACATGTCTGAGCATATAAGGATTTTCAGCTACAATGAATCGTCATTGCGCCTCTATGAACGGGTATGTTTTAATACATATTCTTTGAAAGCTTTAGGCATGGAGTCAGGTTTCTCGCCACTCCATTCTTTGGTACGTAGCGAAGACTTGGGCAAATTGCCTTTTTCGGAGGAAGTAAGTGTATAAAACAAGGCTGTAAGCACGATGAGTGCGAAAAACAATTGAGCAATAACTTTAAAACGCTTCATAATCTGAATATTGAGGCGGTGGAATGTAGGTCCTTATTTTACCATATATATACGTAGTGTGCGTGGAGAAACGATTGAATTTGATACGGTAATATTGAGATTTTTTTTTGTATCTACCAAAATATATTTAACAAACGTGTATATATATTGAATATGCGTGTATAAGAGCAGAGAAAAAGGGAAAAGGTTGCATGATTACTTCGGCAAAATTATCCGAAAAGTCGTCCCTTTCCCCACTTCCGCCTCTTTGACAAAGATTTTCCCTTCGTGATACAATTCAATAATCCGCTTAGAAAGGCTCAAACCTAAGCCCCAGCCCCGTTTTTTGGTCGTAAAACCCGGCTCAAACACCTTCCGAAACAAGTTATTGGGCATTCCTTTGCCCGTATCCGAAATATCTATTATCACCTCTTTTTCCCGTTCCATTGCCTTTATATGAATTTTTCCTGCTTTGCCGTCCATCGCATCTAAGGCATTTTTGAGCAAATTCTCGATAACCCATTCAAAGAGTTGCGAATTGAGTTCGACCTTGCTTTCTGGGAGAATTTGATTTTCTACTGTAAGAAAAATTTTTGCTCCCATGCGTTTGCGCATATAACCCGCCGCCTTTTCCAATACCTCTGCCATCACCAAAGGCGTTAATTCGGGTTTTGAGCCTATTTTGGAAAAACGTTCCGCAATATTGTTCAGCCGAAAAATATCATGCTCCATATCCTCCACCATTTCCATTTCTTCGGGGTCATCTTCATATTTGGCGCGCAACACATCCATCCACGCCATAAGGCTCGATACAGGCGTTCCCAATTGATGTGCGGTTTCCTTTGCCAAACCCACCCATATTCGATTTTGCTCATTTTTTCGGGCAAAAGAAAAGCCGATTAATACTATCCCCAAAAAAATACTGGCAATAATGACTTGAATATAGGGATACCA
This sequence comes from Bacteroidota bacterium, assembly GCA_043751755.1. Lineage (GTDB taxonomy): Bacteria > Bacteroidota > Bacteroidia > J057 > J057 > JAAFHL01. Next base: position 10,408 of record JAYUZN010000048.1, read on the forward strand.
ACGCAATTGTGTCAGGACAGGCGACTCGCCAAAATAGACTTTTTGCAACGGACTTACCTGCAATACCTCCATAGTACGCATCATAGCGGCTATTTTTTGCTGTCTTTCGGCTTCGGATATCTCCTTGCGAAAGGTCAGATTCATATCTGATACGTAATTTCCCGCAGAATCGGTCAAAATACCCGGAATTTGAGAAATAGTGTCTTTTACAACGTCAAAGACAAATTCCTGATAGCTATAGATGGAGTCATTGCCACCCAATAGTTTAATAGCATTTGCCCATAACAAAGCAGAATTTCTTTCTTTAATCGCTAATTGGTCTGCTAAGTAGTTGGAATAGAACAAAGTACCGCCTATCAGTAGGAGGGTAATAGCGGCTAATCCTATACGAGTTCTGGCTTTTGTGAGCATAGTTGTGTGGTTTTTCTGACCCGAATGTTAGCCGTTTTTTTGGTGTGCATTTGCTTTGGAACGCAAAGATAACAGAAGTAAGCATTACGGAGAAAACGGAATAGCTAAAAATGTTTAGGGCTTTTGTTCGCCCTCTTTTTGTTGCCAAAAAAGGTGTTTTTCTCTTGCCAACTCTGCGCTAAGTTCGGCATAATTGCCCGATAATGCGACCAAGATAATTCTCTCCGCAGCGTGGAGAGAATCTCAAAGGTAGGAAATGTTAGGTAAAATTGGCGCATATTCCACAAAACAGCTTGCAAAAAACCTTTGCCAAACTCTAAAGACAGCTGTTTAGAAAGTTCTTTTATCAAAAACTTGCCATATTCTGCGTTGCTATTGCCTGCTTGTTCTTCTTCTACGATTCGTCTTCCTATCTGCCAATAGGTTTCTACCATCACAAAATGAATGGCTTGATAGGCTTTTTTTTGCGCATTCTGCAACAATTCTCGTATTTCTACCATTAAAAAACGGTTTATTTCCATGTTATTAAGGTACTATATATAAGTTTGTATAGGTTTTTCCTCATCTATGCTTATTTTCCAGATTGTACTTCTCTCATGTTTATCTCCTTCATTGGCACTACCCCTGCCCCTTTTTCATAGACCATTCTGCCGCCGAGATGCGCCGAAAAAGCCATAATGCCCGTTCCGCCTACAAAAATAGCGACAAAAAGCCATTTTTCCCAAACAGGCATTTTTTTTACCCTCAATAGCTGCCACACATAGAGCAAGGCAAAAAGCCATACACTCACCCATGACAGCAAGCCATGTCTTTCTATCATCTCGTGAATGGCTGGCGTATGTGGCGTGTCTGCCTCTGCCCATTGCCCTGTGATAATGGCAAGTGCAAAGCCCATAATTCCTGCAATATGCGCGTAAATCGCTGCTTTTAACATAAAATCGTCTTGTTTGAAAAGCTGCCAACTATAGCCTGCACAGGCAAGGAACACAAAGACGATGGGGAAGTGTATAATAAGTGGATGTAATGGCATAGCTGTTTATTTTTGCAAAAATAGGGAAAAAAAGCGGGGTGGGAAAATCTGTTTTGAGTCACGCAGATTTTCGCAGATAAAATAGCTGTTGTATTTTTTATCTGCGAAATCTGCTATCATCTGCTCAACTCTGCGTGAAATATAAAAAAAGGAGGCTCTCCTTTACAGGTAGCCTCCTTTTGCGCAAATCTGCGACATCTTTCAATTTTTCGATTCAAAACGAATCTCTGATATTTTGCGTCCATCAGAAGTCGCTTTGAGCGTTACTTTTGTGCCGTATTTGCCTCTTGTGCTGGTGTAGGTAAAAGTAGCAATGACATTTTCTGAAATGTTATCACTGTATTCTACCTCTACTTCTTTGGGGGGGTTGTTGGTAAAAAACTCCTTCAATACATACTTTGCTTGTGCTTTGGAGTAGTGTCCTTGTTTGGAAGGAAGGCTAATATCAACGCTTTCACCAAGATACTTAGAAAGGGACTCTAAATCTGCATTACGAAGGGAGGAGTTAAGATTTGCTGCGATTTGAGAAACAACAGCTTCAGAGGCTGGTCCTCTGCCGACTTGTGCCGAAACTTCAACAACACAGAAGGACACAGTAACTACTAATAAAAATTTAACGATAGAATGTAACATAATAAAACGTACTAAAGGTTGAGTTGGTTGATTGAAAAAAAGCGAAAACAATGCCAATAAGAATAGGAGGCGATTGCTGGGCTTTTTTGTACCTGTCCCAAGGTAAAGGTCGATTTTAGGTTGCCGCTAAAAAATGAAGTGCTTGCCTATTGGAATATGACTTTGTATAAAATTTCATTTTTGTGAAGAATATTACCAATTCATATATAATATTACAAGCAAGTTTCGTACCAAAGACATAAAGGGGTAGGTTTTTTTGTTTTGTATTTGAGGAATTAAGCCCTTTTTTTGAAAATACGTGTAAAAAAAAGTGCGAAACGTGTTATTTTCTTACATATAAAGCCTTTTATGTCTAAAATGTGTACAAAAAAGACACAAAAGTGTATTATTTTACAAGCAACACATTCCCCTTGCCTTAATAGAGTGGCTCACTTTTGTAGAGAGTGGCTCACTTTTCAAAAGTGAGCCACTCTATTATTGATATTATTTCACAAGCAACACATTTCCCTGCCGCTGAATCGCATTGCCTACGCCATCTTGCCCTTTTAGGACGAAATAATAGACACCCGTATTGCAATTCAGCCCGTCTAAATTCCTGCCTTCCCAAGATTTGTTGGGGTTATTGGAAATAAACACTTTTTTCCCCCATCTATCAAAAATTTGTAGGTCAAAAATTGCCATGCCTTCTGCCTTCACTTGCAACGCGTCAAAAATGCCATCATCATTCGGCGAAAAAATATTGGGGACAAACAAGTCATCTTCCAAAAAAGACCTGACCAAAACCGTATCTATAGCAGTATCTTGACAGCCAAATCTATCCGTTACTATCATGGTAACAACATAATGCCCCGTATCGCCAAAAGAATAATTCGGGTTTTGCGCCTCCCCAAATTCCCCATCTCCATACTGCCAAGCCCATTGCGCAGCATTCACACTTTGGTCACGAAAATGGGCAGGAATCCCTGCATAAAGGGTTTCATTTTCTACAAAAAAATCGGCAAATAAGCCATTGCTTTGGGTTATATAAACAGAAGAGGAATCAAAACCACAGGCATTTTGCGCAATAAAGGTATAAAAACCACCTTCTGTAACCGTAAATGACTGCCCTGTTGCCCCCAAAACAGAATCCCCATTTTGCAACCATTGAAAACTAAGCCCTGTGCCGTCTCCCACAATGGTCGTTACCTGCCCCGAACATATCAGCACAGGTCCCGTCAAAATATCGGCATTGGGCTGGGCATTTTGGAAAATAGAGACAATTTCAGAGGTATCAGAACAATTATATTCATTATAAGCGATAACAGAGTAGTTTCCGGGCGTATTTACCACAAAAGAGTCATTTACAACGCCTTGTGAGAGGGTGTTTTTCAGCCAAATATAACTCATTCCGCCATTTGAAGTCATCAACAAGCTATCCAAATTGCATAAATCGAAGTTGCCTGTAGGAAAAATGCTTGCCACAGGCGTATTTGCGTAGGTAACCTGTACCTTATGCGTATCCGCCGCACACACGCCCTGACTTTCCACAATATTCGTTACAAGATAGGTTCCATTGTTGGTAAAAAGCAAATCTATAGCCCCTGTATTTGGATTGAGCAGCAGAGTAGGACCTCCCGAAAGTGTTTGATAGGAATAATAGCCATTTATCCCCGAAACATGCAACACAAGTGGAATGGAATACAAGCCACAATAAGTGGTTTTGTCGTAATGAAATTCCGCATCAGGCGCACTTTCTATCACCACCGTTTCTGTATGACTCACAGCCGCACAAGCCCCACTTGCCGCATGGCTATTCGTGACCAAATACGTCCCAAAATCGCTGGAAGCCAACTGAATATAGCCGCTTGCAGGGCTAAGATTTAGGGCAGGTCCGCCACTTATTACTGCAAAGCTATATGTTCCGTCTATGCCTGTGTTATGTTGTAAAACGGGATTTGTGCCTGTTTTGCAATAAGCCGCCATATCATACTGAAATTCTGGGTCTGCTTGGGAATTGAGGGTAATCGTCTGGGAAAAAGTATGACTTGCACAACCGCCTATAGCTGCTGCTGTGCTGGAAATCGTAAATGTACCCGCCGTACTTGTCGCCAAATCTATATAGCCCGTCAAAGTATCTATATTTAACATGCCGCCTGTGGCAGAAGTATAGCTAAAATTTGCGTTATTGGGGGCGGACGTTATAATAGGGTTATTTTCGCCTATACAAAAAGCCAAACCATTATAGGCAAAAGTCGCATCAGGCGTAGGCGCAATGATAACCGTTTGTTGAAACACATCTCCAAGCGGGTCTAACAAGGTCGGGGCAATGGCATTTGTTACCATATACGTCCCAGCAGGGCTTGCTGTGAGGTCTATAATGCCCGTTACAGGGTTAAACACAAGGTTTCCTGCCCCCGAAAGGGTCGTAGCAGAATACGTTCCGTCCGTCCCGCCATTGCTATGTACAGGAATAAGCGGCACGCCAAGCGACTGGCAAAATACATTGCCATTATAGCTAAATTCAGCATTTGCAGCAAAGCTTTGTGCAAGGGAGAAGAGTATGAGCAGGAAAAATAGGTATTTTTTCATATTGTTTCGTTGTTGAGGCACGCAGATTTTCGCAGATTTAAGCGCAGATTTTCGCAAATTTTTCTTAACGCATTTTGCCACGAATTACACGAATTTGCACGAATTAACAGCCCAAATTCGTGAAAATACGGGCAATTCGTGGCTATAAAAACAACTTTGCGTAAGTCCTATTAATCTGTGAAAATCTGCGTGAAACCCATGTGAAATGACAAATATATGCCTTCTTTGCCACAGCGACAAATAAATATCTGTTTTTAGGAATGAGGCGGCTCTGCGATTATTTTTCATTTTGCACAAAAATTGCAGAGATAGTTTCATATTTATTCCTTAAATTTGCAACCGTTTGAAATAAAAGCAACGCAATTATTCAGGTTAAAGCCGCTTCGAGGGTCTACGACCACTCGAAGGGCATCGAAACTAAATTCGTTTGAGTGAGCAACCCTTCGAGTGGGTGCTAACCCCTCGAAGTGGTTGCCTACCTAAATAGTTACAAAACAACAATAAAATGGCAGACGCTCCAATACTCAATGCACAGCCTGATGTGCCAAATCCGCCCACTTCGCGCCTTTCGCAGCCGCCTAAGCAGCCCCAAAAAGGCAGACATTACTGGATTCCCCGTATTTTTACCTACGCTTTGATGGCTGCGCCTTTTATTTATTTGCTGTATTTGGCAAATTCTGTAACAGGAGATTTGCCTTCTTTGGAGGAAATTGAGCGTCCCAAAACGGTTATTTCTTCGGAAATGTATTCCGCAGATGGGAAAGTATTGGGCTATATTCACAAAGGCGAAAGTCGGATAGATGTGGACTTAGACCAAGTTTCACCCTACCTTATTGATGCCTTGTTAGTTACAGAAGACAAGCGTTTTTACGAACATTCAGGCATGGACGGGCAGGCACTTCCTGCGGTTTTGTTTGGCTATTTGAAAGACCGAGAAGTGCGAGGAGCAAGTACCCTTACCATGCAATTAGCAAGAAATCTGTACAAAAAAATTGGGAGAGAAAAGAAATTTTCCCGCAAAATAAAAGAACTGATTGTTGCCGAATTTTTGGAAAGAAAGTTTACCAAACAAGAATTGCTACGTGCCTATCTCAATACCTGTAATATGTTTGGCAATGCGTATGGGATTCAAACGACTTCCAAAAAACTCTTTAAAAAAGATGCCAAAGATTTGAACATTCAAGAATCTGCCATGATTGTGGCTTTGCTCAAAGGGCAAGGCGTTTACAGCCCTTACAAAGACCCCGAAAAAGCATTGGAAAGGCGGAATACTGTCATTGCTTTGATGGCAAATGATGGCATGATTACAACTGCTGCCAAAGACAGTTTGCTCAAAACCCGCATTATTTTGGCAGAAGAACTGCCTGATATAGAGATTGACCTTGCGCCTTATCTCAAAGAAAGGGTACGTTTATATATGGAGGAATGGGGACCGCTCAATGGCGACTACAATGTGTATCAAGATGGCTTGAAAATTTATACAACCATAGACACGCGTATTCAAGGCTATGCAGAACAGGCTGTAAAAGAGCATCTTACGACCTTACAAAAGTCTTTTTTTAACAATGTAAATGGAAGAGAGGCGTGGAAAAATGACCCTGCCATTATCCCTCGTTTGATGAAACAATCTGAACGTTGGCGCAATGGAATCGCTGCCAAAAAATCGGAAAGCGACATAAAAGCGGAGTTTGAACAGCCTGTAAAAATGAAGATTTTTGCGTGGGAAGGCGAAAAAGAAACGACCATGACTCCTACCGATTCTATCAAATATCATAGCCGCTTTTTGGAATCTGGAATGTGTGCAATGGACCCTGTTACGGGGCATATAAAGGCGTGGGTAGGCGGCATCAATTATCGGCATTTCAAATACGACCACGTGGATTTGGGCAAAAGACAGGTAGGTTCTACGTTCAAGCCTTTTGTATATTGTACGGCAATCGACAATGGCAGAAGTCCTTGCGAAAGGGAATTGAATCAGCCTGTTTATTTTTATGACGACAAAGGGCGTATGTTTTGGAAGCCGGACAATGCTGGAGATGATTTTGGCGGCTATATTACTTTGAAAAAAGCCCTTGAATATTCGCTCAATGTCGTTACTGCCCGTTTGACAAAGCAAATGGGCATACATGCCGTCATTGACTATGCACATTTATTGGGAATCACCTCTCCTATCGAAGCGCACCCTGCCTCTTGTTTGGGAACAGCAGATTTGAGTGTGTTAGAAATGACAGGGGCATATTCCACTTTTGCCAACAAAGGCGTACATACAGAACCGATTTTCATTTCTCGAATAGAGGACAAAGATGGGCGTTTGATTGCGGAATTTACCCCAGAACGCCGCCCTGCGATTTCGGAAAGAACGGCGTATGTAATGCTCAATATGTTGCAAGGCGTTATCGAAGATTTTTATGGGACAGGGGCAGCTCTCAAACCGCAATATGGGCTTTCGGGTGATATTGGGGGCAAAACGGGTACTACACAGGAGAGTTCTGATGGTTGGTTTATGGGGGTTACTTCCAATCTTGTCGTAGGCACTTGGGTAGGCTGCGCAGAGCGGAAAATGCGTTTTAGAGACGATAAATTAGGGCAGGGAGCAGCGATGTCTATGCCTATTTTTGGGCGGTTTATGAAAAAAGTCCAAAATGACAAAGCCTGTGGCATTGGGCTTTCCCGTTTTGAACGTCCCGCAGGTTTGCCTTATATGGATTGCGACTTTGAAGTGCCATTTTCGGCTACGTCTGATGGCAAAATGCAGTCGCAAAACAATGAAATCAAGAAGGATAAGGAGGGGACGACAGTCAAAGGAGACGAAACGAAGGGCTGGGAGTAGGTTGCTTTGTATAAGGAGTTGAAAGTTGAGAGTTATAAGTTGAGCGTTAATATAAGTTTATGTAGCGTCCGCTTGTGGCAGCTTGTGGCAGCTTCTCGAAGCGTCCGCTTCCAACCTCGAAGCGGACGCTTCAAGAAAGAGGGTACAAGAGGACGCTCAATGTAGTCAGTTTAGATTTCGGATAATTTAACAATGAGGTTTTATGACCGCAATATCTTCCATTTTGAGGCAAATTTTTCGTTTTTACCCATTATATACGGGATTTTGCGCCACCTGTAGCTTAGGCTTTAGCCTGAGCATCCTCAATTTGTCCATTTTTGTTTAACGCAAGCTAAAGCATGCGCTACACATACCACAAATTTATCTACCCCCATTTCCTTCATTTTCTAAACTGACTACATTG
>JAYUZN010000049.1:0-5559 GCA_043751755.1 Bacteroidota bacterium
TTCCAAAGTCTTTAAATGAATATTTTGCTTAATATTTTGCATTTAATAATATTTTAAAAGTGAATTATTTGTTGTTATTGCCACCAACGACTGTATATACACATTTCTCTAAAGCAATTGCGTCAATACAATCCTTCCAAAGCACAAACGTAAGCAAAGTATTTTACACCTACAAATATTTTTTCATCTTTGATGAAAAAATATTTATTTAGCTGCTTTTTCCGCGCACAATCATTATATCATCTGCGCTAAATTCCATATAAGCATAATCATATATATAATGATACAATTTCCCATGATGATTAACATAAATACGTGTAATATGCACAAAATCAAAGCCTTGTAGTACCAAATTTTGTCGAGAAACGCTATATTTATTGGGTTTGCCTATCATTATAGCCGACAAAATTGCATGATTTTTATGCAAAATCCCGTCTATCTTTTTCTGATAAGGTTTTGGTTCACTTTGCTTGTTACGAAAATATAACAAACGACATTCGCTTGAACAGTATTTTTTATCAGCTCTGCCAACTACTGTCTGACTGCATTGTAAACAGGTTCGTGTTTTCATTTTTAGTATTGTTATCTTGTGAATAATACGCCTTTTAATCGTTATGCAACCGTTTTGAAACGACTAAAATGGCTACAAATTTTAGTTCAATAAACATTCAACAACCGTTTTGAAACGGCTACTATGCTTAAAAATTCAACTTATCTAAGGGACTTTTAACATTCTTCATTCCTTTATCCGTAATATGTGTATAGATTTCGGTCGTTTTGATGCTTGCATGCCCTAATAATTCTTGAATATAACGTAAAGGGGTTCCATTTTCTAACAAATGGGTTGCAAATGAATGGCGCAAAGTGTGAACTGTAGCGTATGGATTGATTTCTGACCTAAATTTGGCTTCAGTAAATATATTTTGAACACTCCGAACAGAATAAGCTCCTCCTTCTTGCCCTTCAAATACAAAATCAACAGGTTTATATAATGTTATATATAACTTTAGCATTTCTAAGGCTTTTTCAGACAAAATGCTCATTCTGTCTTTTTTGCCTTTCCCTCCTTTAATAAAAACCTTCATTTGAGCTACGTTGAGGTCTGGTAAACGTAAGTTTACTACTTCCCCTAAACGCAGCCCTGCCGAGTATATAAGTATCATAATTGTCTTATGTTTGAAATTATCAACGGCTTTTATTAGCTTGACCACTTCTTCTTCCGTCAAGATATTGGGCAACATTTCGGGCTTTTTAGGGCGCGGTAAATAATAAGTCTTCCGTTCTTGTTTTAACACTTTTTCGTAATAAAACTTAATCGCATTAATTATCTGATTTTGATGCGATTCCGAGATTTTCTCTTTTACCCTAAATAATAAGTAGGCTTTTATTTGCTCTTCAGTAATGTATTCAGGAGGAATAATGTCATAATGTTTGAGGAATAAGCGAAAAGCATTTTTATACACTTTTATGGTTCTGAAACTGTATCTTTTCAGCATCAATAGCTCCTCTAAGGCTACAACAGCAGACTCATATTTGGCATATATGAAGGAAGCATGAGGGGGTTTTACCTGTTCAATTGGTTTGGCAAAATGGGCGGGCTGCTTTCTATGGGCAAAACCTATATTGGGAGTCAAAGCCTCAGGTATATCCGTTTTTGGCGTAAATTGAAACACATATTTCTCTGCTAAATAGGTCTCTAAAAACCGTAAAGTGAGCAAGGTATAAGGCACTTCCCAGTACTTAGTTTCCATATCGAAATATCTTCCATGTATATTTTTTATAATATTCAAATAATCCAAATAATTGGAAGGCAGGGCTATCTGTAACAAATCAGGAGAAAGAGGATGGGCTAATATCTTTATCTTCCCGTCTTCTATGTTACCAAACTCCTCCGATTTGTCAGCAATTGTAGGCTTACTGATTTCATACTCAGTCTCATCAAATAAAGCCTGAAACTCCTTCCAAGCCATTTTGCTATAAGCGATATGCCAGCATTTGCCCAATGGACTCCACTTTGCACCATTGATTTGTTTTATTTTTTCACGCAAAATTAGCTCATTTGGCATCATAAACCCTATACGTTTTTCCTCACCGGAAATAAAATCATGTACAATTATCATCTTGTAATAAAATTAAATGTGTAATTAATTTGCAAATATACGTATTATTACAAATTAAATACAAAAAATAATTATTTATGCAAAAAAAAATAGTTATTTACTTATTTTTGCAGAGAGATTCTTTAGGCAGGGACTTCTGTTGTACGAGAAGATAAAGCAAAAGAAACAAAAAAGTCATGCTGGATCTGTTTTTGTTGTAAGGCAAAAAAAGGAAAATTCACTTTGTGTACTACGAAATGCGTAGATTTTTTAAGGGGAGCTTAACTTTGAAAAATATTTCAGCCATTTCCGTATATTCCTCCATTTTTCCATATCACAAATCAGGGCTTTTCGCTCATATTTTTCGGGATAAAAAGCCTCATTTTCGCTTCCTTGCAAGGCAGCAAGCTGTTCAAAACAGACCATAGCCCTGCTAAAAAAGAACATTTGTAAGCCCACAAAACGCTTAATATGGGCGGACGGCAAAGGAATTTTCAAAAAAAGAGCCGTCATTTCTGCCAATTCTGCCTCAAACTCCTCCCCTACCCTACGAATATTCACATTTGGCGTAGCTAAGGTTTGCAGCCCAGCTTTTGTATCTTCATACACGTCAAACACATCATCAACCCATTGCACCATGCCACCAAAATGATAAATAGCTTCATTCTCGCCCTGCAATTCGGGCTGCTCCATGATGGTTTTGAATAGCAAAGTAGAATAGCCACCTTTGTCAAAGGTTATTTTTTTCACTTCTTCTGTGCTTAAACCACCTGTTTCTTGGCGTTTTGCTTGCATTTGCGCCTCAAAAACCTTGAGGCAAACTTCATTAAAAAAGGCAAAATGTTTTACTTTTTCTTTTATTTCTCGCAACAAAAAAACGAATACTTTTTCTTTTGTATTTTCGGGCAAAAAAAGTTCGGGCTGTGTTATCATCACTTTTAGCCTTGCTTCTGACAGGGTTTCGTCATCAAAATAATCGTCAAACATAGGCGCAGCAGCACTCAATTTTGTCATTTGCAAGCGTTCATCATGGCTCATTTTTCGCCCCGCTAACATGGCATAGCTTGCCCCCGAAACGGCTGGCACAAAACGGGCATAATAGCACATCCTTTTGGCATCTTTTGGGGTAAAAGAGCCATCATTTTCTGCCAAAAACGGGCGGAAATAGGGTTTGAGATGGCGAAAAATATAATATTCTTGCAAAATAAGCTGCCAAGCAAACCGAAATAAAATGGGAATGAAATGAGAAATGAGAAATGAGAAATGAGAAATGAGAAATGAGAAATGAAAAATGAGAAATGAAAAATGCGTTGCACTGAACTTGCCGAAATGAGAAATGACTGCTAACTGTTCACTGCTAACTGTTCACTGCTTTTCGCCATACCTCCCAATATTCCCTATCCCACAAAATCCTATAGCGAATATATGCTTGACTTCTTTTATATATTTTCAAACCCATCATAAATCGAAGGTGAAATAACACATTTTCGTCTTCCTCCTCCTCAAGCCATTTTTCAAAATGCGCATGTACACACAAACGAACTTCTTTCAGTCGGTTTTTAATAACTTTGATTTTTTCGGCTTTACTTTGCGAAGTTATATACGCAACACTATCGGCATTTATAGGGTCTTTTATCATTTTTTTCAATGCCTGACGCATTTCTGCCACGCCTTTTTTTACCCGAATATACTCAATGTTCAGCATTACAGCATTTATAACAAAATAACGTTCTTCTGATGAATAGTTGCGGAGAAACTCATCTACTTCCTTGCCTTGTGCTACCTCTTTTGCAAGAGATTCATTTTCAGGCTTTTCATTGGCTTTTTCTAATAAGGCTTTTTGCCTTTCTTCAGCTATTTTTTGTTTAAGGTTTTCGTAAGCATTTGCATTTTCTGCTATCCAAGTAGCTATTATTTCCTTAAAAACAGCCCCATTTTGCGGGTCATGGTACATAAAAGCCTCAAAAAGTTCCTGCTCGGTCGCATAAATCGGGCAAATATTCGCTCTATGTCCACTCATATTCAAAATAGTTCCCCACAAATCCTCCTTTCCTGTTTCAAGTGCCTCTTTATTTGTATAAAAAACAGCTAATTGCTCTCGTTCTAAGGGAGTCCAAAGGACAAAATTATGCAAAAGTTTTTTGAGTATTTGTGTTAAATCATATTTTTCTGCTTTTCCTGTTTTGTCATTTTTGAACAACAAAGCCTGACTTGCAGATAAGAGATTCAAAGCGGATTCTAAGTCTTGTGTAACCGCAATCCAAGGGTCAAACACATTATCAAAGCCCCAAGTTCCAAAGTTATAATAGGCTAATACTTCTGTATAAAAATCGAAAGTAGGTTGATAGCCAATATGTTTCAAAGCAAACTCCATATTTCGTTTGAATTGCTTATGAAACAGGTGTTCCATACGCCCTACAGCGTCTTTTTTGTCCTCATATTCCGCTATAAATGAGGCTAATAGCCGCAGTTTGTCAAAATAAATAGGCAAATCAAAGTCCTCTTTATAATGAGCTTCCAACCATGCGACCAACTTTTCCATCGTTTCCAATTCATGCTCATCTGCTACCATAAAAACCCGCCCAGGAAAAAGGTTTTCTAACATAATGCCAATGGCTAAAATCACATATTCATACGGCAAGCTGCCCCCTTCCTGACTGCCATATCTCCCCATTGCGCCATTTGCAATACAGGGAGAACCATCATCTACAAAGGACTTTAAATACCATGTTACAGGTTTGTTTTCCTCATAAATAATGGAATTTTTTGGGTCTTCATAATACGTAAAAGGATTTATCGTTTCTGATAGGGTATTTTGCTGTTTTTTCCAATTTTTGTAAAAGCGCGTAGTTGTCCCAAAGGTAAAACTGAGCCAATCCCCGTAAAAGGAAATATGCTCATGCGGCTCTCCTACATTCACTTTTAGGTCAAAATGGTCTTTGTCTAAGGTAGCTTCATAGCCCTTATAAGCCTCCACCCTCACCAATTTTAAGGGAAAAGAAGTCGTAATCTCGTCTATTCTGCGATAGGCTTTTGCCCATTCTTTGGCAGAAATTTTCTGTTTTTGGAAAAATAGTTGAATCATTTGTAAGGTTTACAATTTGTTTTGTTCATTTTCAAGTTCTTGCTTGATTTTTAGCACATATTCGATAAACTGCTCAAAAACTAATTTATCCGTAAAAGCCTTTTTAAAAATCGTTCCATTGTCTAAATTTGCTAACATATTTGAAAGATTACAATTGAGCTACAAAGATACGAAACATCTCTTATTTTTTCACAAACTTCTCAAATATTCTCTTTCTTTTCCCCTGATTTTCCCTAAATACATGCCAAAAGATACAAAAACCCATTCTCATGAATAACAAAAATAATTCCCTCGTTTGCCTACCCATACATGTAAAACTCAAAACTCATATCCATAAAAATATGCAAAATGCGTAATTTTGGCACAAAACACGCA
>JAYUZN010000050.1:0-4006 GCA_043751755.1 Bacteroidota bacterium
TGATAAGCACAAATCGGCGACCTTCTACGAATTGAAGCCGCCTAAAAACATCAGAAATCTCATCTACTCCTGCAAAATCAATCCCAAAACCTGTATGCAAGTCTTCTGTTAAGGCTTTTATGAAAGATTTTTGAGAAGTATTTCGATAATTCTCAAAATTCATATGCACTACCTCGTATCCTTGCTTGCTCAACTCCGTAGCAAGCAAGCGAAAATAGGTACTTTTGCCTGTTTGCCTCGGTGCCCAAATGGTGAAATAACGGCTGTTATTGACCAATTTTTCTCCTTTTTCTATCAAATCTCGGCGAGAAAGCGTGTAATGCTCTGCGGGAATATTGGGACCTGATGTGTTGAAATAGCGTTTTCTGTGCATGATATACGGATATTTTGGGCAAAGATACAAAAAATGACGGAATGTAGATATGCGTAAAAATTACACAAAATCCTTCAACATCAATTGTATAGACTGCTTCCCATGCCAATTATTTTGGTGCAAATGAAAGGCAATATTGACAAAAGTAGGGTTTGAAGTCCTAAATTTTTCTGCCATGCCAAAGCCAATTGCCGTAAAAGTGATGCCATGTTGCTTCAACACCAAGCGCAAATGGGCTTCTTTCAGAATGGTATAATCCGTGATTTCGACCTTATAAGCCGTAAAAACAGGCTCTGGGTTTTCGGGACCAAAAGGCTCCATGCGTTGCAAGAGGCGCAGAAGTCGGTCATTTATTTCGGGAAAAGGCAGGTCATGGTCGGTAAATAAAATCGGCTCTTTTTGGGTAGGTAAAATAGTGTCCGTTACTACTTTGTCAAAAGCTGCGGCAAAAGCCGCCAAATTTTCGGGTTTTACCGTCATACCTGCGGCATATTTGTGTCCGCCAAATTGAATCATAAAATCCGAGCATTTTTCCAAAGCTGCATATAAATCAAAGCCTATAACACTTCTTGCCGACCCCACCCATTTGTCGTCCGATTCGGTGAGGAGAATGGTTGGGCGATAATGTTTTTCGATTAAACGGGACGCTACAATGCCAATAACGCCTTTGTGCCAGTCGGATTTGTACAAGACAGTCGTAGATTTTTGGGGATAAAGGCTATCATTCGCAATCAATTCCAATGCCTCTGCTGTAATATCCGTATCTATACTTTTGCGCTCATGATTGGTGTCATGCAATTCCTCCGCCAACAAAGCCAATTTTTCATGCTTGCCTAACATGACTTCTACCGCATCTTTGGCACTGCCCAATCGCCCTGCCGAATTGACTCTTGGACCTATAAAAAACACCAAATCACTGATTTCCCATTTTCTTTCGCCTTTTGCCAAATCCATAATTGCCTTTAAACCTATGCCCGGATTTTCCCTCAATTTTTTTAAGCCAAAAAAAGTAATGATTCTATTTTCGCCCACAATCGGCACAATGTCGCAAGCAATGCTCAAAGCTCCCAAATCGCAGAATTGTAATATGGGGTCGTAGTCTTTTTGGGGCAGGGGAAAACCCGCATTTACCAAGACTTTCGTCAGCCCTTGTATCAATTTCAGCCCTACTCCGCAGCCCGACAAGTCTTTGCAAGGATATTGACAATCGTCTTGTAAAGTATCTAACACAGCATACGCATCTGGCAATTCATCGCCCGGCTTATGGTGGTCGCAAACTATAAAATCTATTCCACGCAACTTCGCAAAAGTTACTTTTTCGTTTGCTTTTATCCCACAATCCAAGCTTACAATGACTTTTGCACCAATTTTGGCGGCATATTCCATGCCTTTAAAAGACACGCCGTAGCCTTCTGTATATCGGTCGGGAATATAATATTCAAAATCGAAGCCCCAATCGGTCAGAAACAAGGACATCATGGCGACAGAAGTCGTGCCGTCCACGTCATAATCGCCATAGACCAATATTTTTTCCTTATTGATTTTTGCCTGTAAGAGCCTTTCTGTTGCCTTGTCCATGTCTTTCATCAAAAAAGGGTCGTGCATTTCGGCAATGTTAGGCACAAAATAGTATTTTGCTTTGTCAAAAGTATCTATTCCCCGTTGCACCAAAATATTGGTCAAAGGCAAGGGAAAAGCTGCGCCATTGGAGGCGAGTGCGGCAGAAAGTTGCTGTATAGTCTGATTAAGAGGGATTTGTGTAGAAATCCATTTCATAGATTGTGGCTTTTAGAGAATGTTTTGAATACAAAGGTAGGCATTTTTTTTATCTTACTGTGGGTGGCTTACGTGGCACAGCAGGAATTTGTGGTTCAGGCTCGCGGCGAGGCGGTAAATCCGTTCCTCGATTCGTGGTTGTAGGCTGCACAATCGTCCTATCTTGCGGAGGAGGAGGCGTGTAAGTGGTAGGGGCTGGCGTAGGATTCGGGTTGTTTGGGTCAGTAGTATAGTTACTGGGTTTTATTTCATTTTCAAAATAGCGGACAAATTTCATGATGACGGGCACTTCGGCAAAAATAGATTGCACGGTTGCCATGCCTATGCTGCGCGTCCATTCGTATAAGCGCGAATTGGTGGTAAGGCTTGCAGGAGGCAGCCCTACTCGTCCCAAAAATAGCGTTCCAAAGCTAATAATCATTGTCCATTTTATCCAACCCCAAATCGTGCCTAAAATTTTGTCTATATTAAAGGGGAGTTGGCTATTTGTTACTTTTGCGACAGTTCCTGTAACTCCGCTCAATACCGAAAACATGAGGAGACCCAGCAGGGCAAATATAATGATTCCGCTTATATAGGGCGAAAGTTGCGGGGACACGTCAAACAGCTGCAAAATGTAGCCATCAAACAAGGCATAGTACCGAATCGCTAACAACGCCGCAACCACAAGAGCTGCTTTTTGCACAGCCCCAGATAAGCCTTCTTTAAAGCCACTATACGCGCCGAAGAGCATGCCTCCGACTACCAGCAAGTCCAAAAAGTTGATATTTACGGAATCTATTGCTGCCATTGTTTGTGAATTTTTATTTATACTTTGTAGGGGGACGCACTGTTAAAAGATGCGTCACCCTACAAAGTCCTATTGTAATAATTGTTTTACTTTTTCGGAAATAAGCCTTCCATCTGCGCGTCCTGAAAGCCGTTTTGCACCTGCCATCACTTTGCCCATATCTTTGGGGCTTGTAGCACCTACTTCGGCAATGATGTCCCGAATTTCTGCCTCCAATTCTTCCGCAGTAAGCTGTTTGGGCAAATAGCGTTCAATAACGGCTAATTCTGCTTCCTCTTTTTCTGCCAAATCTATGCGATTATTTTTGCGGAAAGAATCTATGGAATCTCTGCGTTGTTTGGCTTGTTTGGTGAGCAGTTGCAATTCTTCTGCTTCGGTAAGTTCTACGCCGCTCACGTGTCCTTCTGCCGTTTCTGCATTGATAATGGCTGCTTTAATGGCTCTCAAAGCCAACAAAACAGCTTGCTCTTTGGCGCGCATGGCATCTTTGATGTCGTTGTTAATGGTTTCTTTTAAAGACATAATGTTGTTTTTTACGAAAAATAAAATAAAACTTCTTTATACGAGAAATGGGGGAAAAGGTTGTTTTTGGCACGCAGATTTGCGCAGATAAAAGCGGATAACGCAGATGAAAAGCGATATTTATCTGCGTTATCTGCTAACATCTGCGAAAATCTGCGTGAAATAGCGAAAATCTGCGTGAAATAAGTAAAATCTCAGAAATATCCTTACTTTTGCAGTCTCCATCTTTTATTCTCATTTTTTATGGCAAAAAGAAATATTATCCCCCCCAAAGAAGTCGCTACTTCAAGTCGCACGAAAATGGCGACTCCTGCTCCTGCGGGAAAAGTAAACCTTGCTTTTGTGAAACAAGTCATGCTTACGCTGGCTGTTTGCAGCATTATTGCCATTTTGCCCAAATTGCCGAGACATGAAAAGCTGATGGAAAGAATCACAAAATACTATGTAGAAGCCAAAGAAATCGCAAAAATTTCGGAATCAGACTTAATGGGGTCGAGGCATGGCGAGAACTTTGCTGTGCCAAATCAGCTCGAAAAGATAGCAAA
>JAYUZN010000051.1:0-3264 GCA_043751755.1 Bacteroidota bacterium
AACCGTTGTCAGCGATTTTGACGAAACCCTCTTGCTGCTCAAAACCCTCAATAATAGGGCAATTAACGAAGAAATTAACAGTATAACTGCCTGTAAATCAACGCTTTTTACTTTTTTTAAGGCTACAAAAGATTTGTAGAAACGCTTATTATTACGGATATTGTGAGTGAAACTGATACAGAAATGACCGTCAATCTGATTGCTATTTATGATAAATCGGATACAGAAAGCCTTTCAAATGCTGAAATCGCACAACTCTTAGCGGAGTTGAAAGAAGAAGAGGAATAAGGGAAAAAAGGGAATTCGCACAAAAGGTGTCAGGTTTGGGAAAACCTGACACCTTTTGTTGTTATAAAGAAGTCATTTCTAAGAGAAATGACTTCTTTATATAACAACTTACCTCTTTTCAAGGGAAAAATCGGGACTTTTGTGGGAAATGTGCAACATGCTGGCAAAGGGTTGCGTAATATTGTGGTTTAGTTGGAAAATTTACGTCCATATCTGAAAATAAGTGTTTTATAACATATCTAACTTTAATTAATTCGACTATGAAACAATATATTTCATTTTTAATGTTTTTTCTAATTATAACTACTTAGGAATGGAAAAAGAATAAATTGACGATTTTACATCAGGCATGATAACCCACCCGTTTTTGTCTTGCGACAAAAACAGCCCTCCCAAGAGGGCAATACATCAAGCCTTGAGGCTCGACATATTGCCCTCTTGGGAGGGAACCGCAAAAATGCTTGCATTTTTGCGGGTGGGTTTCGAAACAAAATCGTCAATTTATTTAATTTTCATTCCTTATAAACTTGGTGAAACCAAAAATATGTTTTTTGACAAACACCCAAATCTTATCCAAGTTCACAAACAATACTATGTCAATCGTTTTTGGATAGACAAATATGTGCTAAGTGAAGGGAGAATCCAACTCAAGGCTCCTTTTGAAAAACACGTAATTTATGTAGGAGATACTTTTAAGGAAAGCCTCAAAATCTTATTTAACGGGAGAAAATAGGGCTTTCAGGGAGGTTTTGAGCTGTTCAAGGGAAACCGCTTTTTTTTACATTTTGTTGCCATATCTTTACAGTCAAATAATTGATAATCAATTATTTGACTATTTTTTTATTCTATATCTCACATTTTAATTTTTCAAAATTATGGATACATTAGGTGGACTTCTCATTCTTGGCGCAATCCTTTGTAGCGGTAGCTACGACAGCAACGACAACAGTAGCAGCAACAACTCAAGCAGCAGCTCTTCCAGCTCATCTTCGAGTTCTTGTTCCTGTTCTTGCAAACACTAAGGTAAAGGTAGGGGCGTTTTTGCGTTGGCGAAAATGTCCCTGCCGCTTTTCTCACATGTTATGGCAGCAACACAAACAAAACTTTCTCCCATTCTCGAAGGAGATTGGTATGAGGAAACAGATAACGACAGGCTTTAGGCGCGAAAAGGGTTTCAAACTTCTCCCAAAAAAGATTGAAACCCGCCCCTCAAAAAAACTTTCAAAAGTTTGTTTACCTCAAAACGCCTTTTGACAGTACCTATATACAACGACACATCAACATTTTATTTCTTAACTTTTTTAACAAATGAAAACAATTCAACTGTGTTTGGCGATTTTTTCGCTTTTATTTCTCGGAGCTTGCACCAAAGAAGGTCCCATTGGACCTCAAGGCGAAACGGGAGCAACAGGCACAACGGGTGCGACAGGCAATACAGGCGCAACAGGACAAAACGGGCAAGACGGGGAAGATGCCAATGTTACAGGACGCAATTTTACTATCACTTACAACGACTGGTATCATGCAGGGGTAAATGGAGACGTGAACGACCGCTATGTAGCTGATTTGAGTGCTTCTTTGATAACGCAGAGCATCATGAATTATGGGGCTGTGATGGTTTATTACTCTTGGGACCAAAGCCATTATTTTCCCATGGCAGTCGTGATTTACCCTTCGAGTAGCTACGAAACGACTTATACTTACTTTATGAGTCTGGGGGCTTTGCAAATACAAAGGTATGACAATGACTACAATACGATTCCGCCTTCTTCGGATATGTACATCAAGGTCGTGGTGATAGACGGACATGCTCGCCAAGCTAATCCCAATTTGGATTGGAACAACTATGATTTGGTAAAACGCACTTTTGGCTTGAAAGACTGATTTTTCTCCCACAGGTTTTCAAACTTCTTGGGAAAGTTTGAAAACCTGTAACAAACAAACAACATTTTTTATTTCTCATTTTTTATTTTTAATTTTATGAACAAAGTATTATTCATTTTCGCACTTTTCATGGCAATTGCCATTTCCCTTGAGGCTCAAGTTGGCTTCAAAATCGGATTAAACTTCGCCAATATGATGTCAAAAGATGATGACGACCACTACGACGAAGATTTCAAGACTTTGGCGGGCTTGCACATTGGACCCACTTTTGACATTCCTCTTGGAGAAAAACTTGCCGTTCAAACAGGCTTGCTTTGGTCGCGTAAAGGGTATCAGGTTATAGATAAAGATGATGATTATACGTTTGTGGCATCATTGAATTACATAGACCTGCCGCTTATGTTGGCATATAAACATGCTTTTTCGGAGAAATTAACGCTATACGCTGGAACGGGAGCATATATTGGGGTAGGCGTTTTGGGCAAATACAAATGGGATTATGACGGAGACAAAGAAGAAGAAGATATAGAATGGGGTAACACAAATTCTGATGATGTTCAGCGATTAGATTTAGGTTGGGAAACGAATGTAGGCGTTCAATATCAGCAAGTTAGATTCAACTTAGGCTATCTTTTAGGCGTAAAAAATATCTATGCTGGCGATAAAGATGATGGCGAGACCGTAAAAAACAAGTGCTTTCAGATGTCTGTTTCCTATATGTTGCCTTCCAAAAAATAGCTTCCCCCTTTGCTGCGAGTTTCGGCTCGCAGCATTTTTTTTTGGCAAGCCCTCATAAAACACCCCATTAAGTTGCTACTTTCCACATTTAGGCTTATCTTTGCCTCGATTTCTACTCGCATAAATGTAACATTCCCGCAAATCCATGACATCAAACACAGCTAAAACGCTCACCATCCCCACAAAAGCCGCTTTGATATTGGCTTTTTTCTGCTCATTTTGTACACAAAACCCTGCGCAGAATTCCGCAGATTCCACCCTTTTTGCCCAAAAAAGAGAGATTTGCAACACCGAAATCATCGGGGAATGTATCGTGGAATATGGGCAGAGTTTTGTAGGAACGCCCTACGTGGC
>JAYUZN010000052.1:0-9594 GCA_043751755.1 Bacteroidota bacterium
CAACGTTACTGCCCAAAAAAGGGCGGTCTTGGGACAGATTTCTTTGAGTTAAATGGGCTTTTTAGGGCTAATTTACGAACAAAGAACCTGAATAATTACGAAACAAGAAAATAAAGGATCTAATGTCAATGATAGCGGTAAACAAAATTGAAAAATCCGCACATATCAAATTGATTAACAATTTGTTATGGGAATGGCAAAACAGATGAGGTTATAACATATTTGGCAACCATTAACGTCAAAAACAAAGAAGTATTAGAACAACTTATCACTTATTTGGAGAAACATAAAGCCGAGATTATTGATTATGACAAAAGAAAGAAGGCAGGCAAAACCCTTGGCTCGGGCAGAGGCGAAAAAGCCAATGACCAACTTATTGGGCGAAGGCAAAAAGATAAGGCAATAGCATGGTCAGATAATGGCAGTAAAGCACTCGCTATTATTGCAACTAAATATGCCTGAATTTTAACAACAGCACACTTTTTTTTACAAGATGAAATATTTTCCTACCTTTGTGATTTCAATTCAATATTATGCCACATTATCACAAATTAGGGCAGTTTCCTCCCAAAAGACATACTATTTTTCGGCAGCCGAATGGCAAACTGTATGCAGAAGAATTGGTCAGTTCTGAAGGCTTTTCTAATATCTATTCGCTTGTGTATCACCTATATCCGCCTACGATTGTGGAGGAGATGGGAGAACCCTATTCCGTAAAACCCAAAATAGCCGTTGAAAATAACATGCAACATCGCCTGTTTCTGGGCTATGATGTTGCACCTGTTGAAGATTATTTGGAGGCACGCAAATATTTAATGGTCAATCAAGACGTACATATTTCGGTCGCAGCTCCACAAAAAGGGACAGAAGGCTATTTTTACAAAAATGTACAAGCAGACGAGCTGCTTTTTATTCACGAAGGAACAGGAAGCGTAAAAACTGCATTTGGGAGTTTACATTTTTCTTATGGAGATTATGTAGTGATTCCACGTGGCATAATTTATCAAATAACATTCGATACGTCTGAAAATAGGCTTTTTATTGTTGAATCTTTTTCCCCTATCGAATATCCGAAACGTTATTGCAACGAGTTTGGGCAATTGATGGAACATTCGCCTTATTGTGAAAGAGACATTCGGCAGCCCCAGAATTTGGAGACTTTTGAGGAAAAAGGGCTTTTTACGATAAAAATCAAAAAACAAGGCATGATTTTCCCGTATATATATGCTACTCACCCTTTTGACGTTATCGGTTGGGACGGATATTTTTATCCTTTTGCCTTTTCTGCCCATGATTTTGAGCCGATAACAGGGCGTTTGCATCAGCCGCCTCCTGTACATCAGACCTTTCAAACCAAAGGTTTTGTGGTGTGTACCTTTGCGCCTCGCTTGTTTGACTATCACCCACAGTCTATTCCTGCCCCTTACAATCATAGTAATATCGATTCTGATGAATTGTTATATTATGTAGATGGCGATTTTATGAGTAGAAATAATATCAAAAAAGGGAATATGACATTGCATCCTATGGGCATTCCACATGGTCCACATCCTGGGTCAGTAGAGCGTAGCATTGGGGTAAAAGAGACCTTAGAATTAGCGGTGATGGTCGATACTTTCCGCCCTTTGATGCTGACTGAAGAGGCACTTGGGATAGAAGGGAAAGACTATTTTCACTCTTGGAAGCATTAGTTCACGCAGATTTTCGCAAATGAAAGACGCAGATTTAACGCAGATTTTTCTTACATCTGTGAAAATCTGCGGTTAAATCTGCGAAAATCTGCGTGAAATGTTACTTTTTCTTATTCCCCACTCTCATACTCAAATTTATTTCCGCACTCAAACCCAAAAACGGGTGAATTTGGAAACGATTATTAGCTCCGCTGCCCGAATTTGCATTGTTAGTAGCAGCAATACCTGCCGTAAGTCTTGCAAAATTGAACATTTTATAGCCAATTCCTGCATAAACAGGCAAGCCAAACAAAGGACCCGCAACCTTCGTATTATCTTTTCCTTTGGGCTGAAGCACCATTGCGCCAATGCAAAAAGACGAATTGCTCAAAAAAGGATTAGAAAAAGCACTTTTTCCAAAAGGAATAGACAAACCCACGTAAGGCGCGCTGCCCACTGTCAAATCTTTTTGGTAGTCTCCCAAATACAAGCCGCCATACCCCGCATTAATTGCCAATTCCCCACGCTCTTTTTCGGTAGGATATTCCATAACATGACGGCTATCTGAACGCACAACCAAATGCGCATTGAGCATACTTGCCACTTCTAAGTGCAAAATGCTTTTCAATTCCTCCACTCTTTTCTTATAAACAGCGGTTAAAATCGTTGTTTTTTTATACACTTCATTGTCAAAAGAGGCAAATTCAGTCACTTCTTGATTGCGAAGGTGCGGCTCTTTGAGGGGGCGAAAACCTTCTGCTACCATGTCCGAAAAACCTGCGAAGGGCATTTCAGTATCATTTTTATAATAAAAAAGCATGTCTTGCACGAGGTGATTCATTTCGCTTGTCATTTGATTTTGCGAACGCAAAGCCTTCAATTTCCATTTATTTACCACAAAAGATTCTTCTACATATTTGTCAAGTAGTTGAAAGAGTGTCTTTTGCAAATCCTCTTTTTCGCCCGCCGTAACCTCTCTATAATAGTCTATCACAATGTCATAAGCAGAATTTCCGCGCAAAGGATAGGTAACAGGCACCTGAAAACTCTCTTGCACGTTGCCAAAATGCCGTTTCCATACATTTTTGTACAAAGGCTTTTTGTCTTTGTCTTTATTGTTATAAATTGAAATTTCTACTCGCTGAATTTCTTTAGGAATAGAACCTGAAACCAAGAGGTCGGACTCTGGTTTGAGGGGTTGCCCATTGTTAAAATAGGCATTTTGGTAGTCGAAAATTGCCGCTTCAAATTGGGCGTGTAGATTGGCTAAAGTTGCGGTCAAGGCAACCGTTAAAATGGTTTGTTTTAAAAACTGCATAAAAATTGCGTTTGAGATTGATAGATATAAAAAAAGTCGAAATTTCAGTGAAAATACAAAAGAGAAAAGGAGGGAAGTTAGGTTTTAGTTGTTTAATTGGCAAAGAACTATTTTGGCACAAATCTATTTTTCAGGATAAAATCTACATAAATATGTAATTTTTACTTTCAACTACAAATGTACAGATTTGTTTTTGAGAAAAGCAAATTTTTTGGCGTTTTTTTTTGAAAAATCTGTTTTTTCTGTTTGATACTCGCTAAATCGTAAAAGACAAAAAATATAAGTTGTTTTTATAGCCACGAATTGCACGAATTTGCACGAATTAACAGCCCTAAGTTGGGTAATTCGGAACAAATGCTTAATCCCTAAATATATATGATTATCTGTTTTTAACTTGAACTTTTCATAAAAGTAATTACATTTGAAGCAAATTTTGTTTTCAGAACACAATTCATGTTATCAACAACTATTTTTATGGAAAAAACTATCAACGAATTTATCCAATTTCTCAAAAAAGAGAAAAGCGATTTTCATGCAGGCAACATTTCAGACGGCTTTCATACATTTGACGAGCTATATGAGCATAGAGTCGCCTTGTTTATTGCCTTGTGCCGCGCGTATCGTCCTCATGCGTGGAAAACCCGCTACCACAGCAATGGCGAAGAATGGGAAGGCTGGTTTATTTTGGGGCTTTTTTCGGAAGAAGGAAAACAAATAACTCATCACATTAACATATCTTATTGGGAAATGCTTGAGGATATTCGCACCTTAGAACGGCAACCTGTATGGGACGGACATGTTCATAAAGACATTGTCGAACGCCTGCTACATTTAACTATCGAAAACATTTAATTACCGTATTTTATTACATCAATCATTTATTTTATTATTTATGGATATTCTCAAAAATATTTCAAGTGCTTATTTTAAAGAGGCGAAAGGAGTTGAATTTAACAAAACAATTGTCTCATACGTGTTATTAGTTACTATATTATCAAGTTGTTTTTTGCAAGGCAATATTTTATATGTTAGTATAATGTTTGCTTTCATGCTACAAGTATGGTTGCTATACTTAAAAAAACGGGTAAATAACACTATTTTGAAAGCTAATATTGCCAAAAGGCAAGAATATATTTATTTTTTATATGAAAATAACTCTGTTAATATTGAGTTATCCAATTTGTATGCTTCACTGGCTCATAAGACAGTAGAATGGCTAAAAGGGGAAAATCAACGACAAGTTGAGGCGCAAAATACGAGTCATAACTCCCCTTCTAATTTGAATAAGGTCAAAAAATTGTTGTGGATGATACAAGAAAATTGTTTTTGGAATCATAAACTATATGAAAAACAGTTTAAATTAAATGTAATATCTCTTACATTTGTTATCGTTATTTCACTCCTTATTTTTTTACTATCACCTCTTTATGATGTTCAATTTTCTAATGATCAATATGAGTGGTTATCTATCAATAAATTTACGCTACCCCAAATGATGTTATTGTTGCTTTCTTCATTTTATATTATTGAAAAAATAGAAACCTGCATAGATTTCTACAATGGAAGTAACATAATGGATAATTTGGATAACAAAATTCTGAGAATGAAGGGAAATAAGATAGATGAGTTTCTGGATGTCTTATTGGTTTATTATTCAACCATTATCTCAACCCCTAATATTAGCGAGGCTATATACTATAAATACAAACAACAATTGAATGATGCATGGGCGATGAGAAGTAAAACATTAAAAAAATCTACCTATAAAGATGAGATTTCAAATTTCGTGAAAATTTTTCAAAGCTTTATGGGTATGTATGAAAATTGGTATATAATAGGAAGTTGTAGCTTGTTTCTACAAGGCGTGAATATTGAGCCTAATGACATAGATATTTTAACAGATTCAGAGGGGATTGAACTCATCAAAAAAACGTGTAAATATTTTGTTATTGATGATATTATTTCTAAAGATAATGGAGAAATACGGTCTATATATGGAAAAATAACGATTAGTAACATCTCTATTGATGTTATGGCTATCCCTGAAAATAAAGTGGGCGATAAGTGGATAGCACATGATGAGGTAAGTAATCATAAAAAAACTGTAGAAATTGACTCAATAAAAATACCTGTTAGGGATTTACTTTATGAAAAGGAAATTTATGAACGTATTAAAGATGAGAAAAAAGTAGCTGCAATAAATGCTTTTTTTCAGCATACAAGCCATATAGGAAAGGAGGGAGAAAATGCCTAAAACACATAGTATTCACGCCTTTATGTTTCCTTTTCGGTGGGATTATATTCCATATGATTCCAATTTTTTGGGGCAAAATATCCCAAAAGAATCTATAAGTTATTCAGAAAGAACTCGATTGAGGGATTTTGATAGGGTTTTTGAAAAGGGTAAAACCTTAAAAAGAACTATTTTTAACATAGAAAAAAAACGTGAAAAATACAATGAATATACTTATTTTCATGCTTTTGCCCGAAAAGCCTTGTATGATATTGGAAGCGCAAACATGGATAAACAAGCTGTTTTGTATTATGAATTGAATGGAAAAGAAGAGGACTATTATCAAATTGAGGTATTGAATCGGGCGACATATTCCCTCAAACTCACAAGTGTATGCTTGCATGTTTACAACACAGGAGTTGGGGTTTTGACCTTTAACCTTGAAAACAATGCCTACAAAAACCCCGAAGATATTTTGCATATAAATGAATTTGGGAGAAGAATGTATCCTCAATATATGTATGGGGCGGAAGGAATTGTGGCTACCAAAGGCACTTTTTTGGCAAATAAAATCAGTGGAAAAATAGCCGGTATTGTTTTTAACGAAGATTTTAGTCAGTATTCTACGGAAAATATACAAACAGAAAGTACCTTTTTAGCTCCCGATTTTATTAAAAAATTTTTTGGCTACAAAAAAAAGAATGAAAAAGAGGATGAAAAAGAAGGAGACGAGCAGGTAAGTTTTGTTTTCAGAAAAAAACATGAGAAAAAAGGCAAAATTCGCATTAGTCTGGTTACAGATGATAGGATGTTTGTAATGTGTTATTATAAAAATGCCATACTATCCAATTCAATGGCGAATAAACAACAAGTCAGAGATGCGTTTGAATATGAACTCAATACATCTTGGTATGCCTTTTTGTTTGGGGACAAAAATAAGAACGATATTACGATAAAAAATGATAATATGCAAATAGAACATATCAAAAAACATACTTATGCAAGGTGGGTGGATCATTATGAGAAAAGTAATCATCACTACAATAGTTCTCTATTTGGAATGACACGAGATTCTTTTGTGTGTTTAGGAGATTGGGATTTATTGCAGATTCATATGCAAACGATGTACTATCAAATGTCCGTCCTTTGCCTTGTTCAAAGAGCTTCTGTATTGCGTTTTGAATATGAAGTAAGCAATATTGCGCAAGTCCTTGATAGTGCGGGCGATATAAATTCTCGTATCAAAGATTTGTACAAAAACTATATCGAGTTTATCAATAAAATTTATTTTAGAGAAATAACTTCGCAAATTCAAGGCATAGAAATGTACAATCAATTTCAGGAAGTGATGAATTTGGAAAAAGAAGTAACTTCTCTTGACGGAGAAATTCAGGAATTGCACACGTATGTAAGCATGGACGAGCAGGGGAAATTGAG
Source organism: Bacteroidota bacterium (assembly GCA_043751755.1). Taxonomy (GTDB): domain Bacteria; phylum Bacteroidota; class Bacteroidia; order J057; family J057; genus JAAFHL01. The sequence goes on from JAYUZN010000052.1 coordinate 6,659, forward strand.
CAAAATAGCTACTTGGTTTTTGCCTGCAGGAGCAGTTATTGGGCTGATGGGGATAAGTGCATCTATTCTTGCCTCAAATATGAAATTAGGTGCCCCTCTTGACTGGAACGTTTTAGGTTGGATAGGCATAGCCGTATGCTTTTCTGGTTTAATGGCATTTACAATTTCAAAATTAATTAATTCAAAATTTTTAAAATAACAATATGGATACTTATCACATTTTGGCGGTTACGATACCTACTTCTATTACAATTATCATTGCTGTAATAGGTTGGAAATATTTTTCGACCCAGACAATGATGATAGATACTAAAAATGCTCACACTTTACGGATTGAAAAAATCCGCAATCAGCAAGAAATTATCCTGTTTTATATGCGCAAAGAAGACTCTAAGGAACGAAAATTAAATAACTTAACGATTTATGACTATCGTTAATTATCTTATTTTTTTAGTGCCGTAGGCACGAAATATTTATAGAAAATGGAATTTATCCCATTTTTCGTGCAAGCACGAAAAATGGGAGGGGGCGGGCGGGGCATATTTTTTTTCTATAAATATCGCGTCCCTACGGGACTATAAAATCATCAACTTATTTATTTTTCAATCCTTAGTAGTAAATTGTATAACTTTTTGGTTACGTTCCAAGGTGTAGACCTATTATTCATGGCGGCGGGCAATTGAGCGTGGAAGAGCTGTATGCTGAGGTAGAAATGTGAGTTTTGTATGATTTTTTTACAACTATGCCTTTAACTTTGATTTTTCAAATCGCTTGGCTACTCGCCCTTGCTGGCACTTTTGTCTATATTTTGCTGCAACTTATCCTATATATAGGTTGCAGAAAAGCAGCTATTTTTTTGCCAAAAGAAAGCCCTACTCGCCCTTTTTCCGTCATTATTGCCGCCCGAAATGAATATAAAAACCTCCAAAAATATCTGCCTACCCTGTTAGGGCAAAAATATCCCGTTTTTGAAGTAATTGTCGTTTTGGATAGAAATACAGATGAAAGTGAAGCATTGTTACAGGCTTTTCAAAGCGATTTCCCTTTGTTAAAATACCTAAAAATAGACTCCCTTCCCGAAAAATGGGTAGGCAAAAAATATGCCTTGCAGCAGGGAATTGAGGCTGCAAAATATGACTATTTGGCTTTTACAGATGCGGATTGTGCAGTAGGCAAAAAATGGCTGCAAGCAATCAACGCACATTTTGGAACAGAAACGAAGGTAGTCTTAGGATTGAGCCCTTATTTCGAGGCAAGTACCTTTTTGAACGCATGGATTCGCTATGAAACCTACTATACCGCCTTTCAAATGGTAGGCTTTGCCGCTTTCGGGCTGCCTTATATGGGGCTTGGACGAAATATTGCCTACAAAAAATCTTTTTTCTTTGAAAATAAAGGCTTTGATAGCTTCAAATCTCGTCTTTCGGGAGATGATGACCTACTTATCAATTCTTTTGCAGACAAAAAGTTCACACAGGTCATGGTTTCTCCAGAAAATATGAGTTTTTCTCCTGCAAAAACGACTTGGAAGGCTTGGTTGCGGCAGAAATTCAGGCATGTAAGCGCGTCCACAGCTTATACTCCTGCCAGCAAACTGCTCCTTACCGCCTTTCATTTTGCGCATATAGGCATGTATTTCTTTTTATTTGTGGCTATTTTGGGCGGAGGCACGAGTTTTTGGCAAGGCTTTAGCTTATATTTTTGCGGAAATCTGCTCAAATGGCTCATTTTTGCACAAAGCACTCGCTATATACCTGCTGCTAAATTGGGATATTTGTACCCTTTGTGGGATTTGATGATGGTCGTGTATATTGCGATGTTTGTGCCTATCGGCATGTTGCGAAAACCGACATGGACGTAACAATATCTTTTTTTTCTTTTATAAGCAACCCTTTTACTACATACTTCGTTCTTAGGGTATGAATCAAAAATTCATGGTTTCTCGAGTGTAAAAAGTCAAAAACCACTACTATTTTAGACGATAAGTCTAGCGAAGCGAATTAATAGTAAAAGAAAACTGCGAAGTGCATTCGCAGTTTTTTTGCTTTTTATCCCGCCCAAACTGATGCCTGCTAACTGATAACTGCTAACTGATGCGCTTCCCAAGGATGCGGATAGCGCAAATCGTTGTACATTTCTTGCAATTTTTCGAGCGAAAGAGGGTTCTCTGATGCCTCATTTCTTGCCAAAACATCTTCCCAACTTGTATCAAAGAACACCATTGTTACCTTTGCCTGCAAATGCCGTACAAGGCTTACCAAAGTCTGCCGCGTTTCCGCACAAAGATTATTGCCATCTAAGACAATGGTTTTATGTTGTCGATAATAGCTGGCAATATGATGGTTGAAAGTCGTAAGCACGCGTTGCCTGTCATACGGGTTTTCCAACAATTTTCCGTCCAAATCCCAGCCCGAAGTAGCGAGGTGCAAGGCATAAGGGTAGTTTTCACGCAGCCAAGTCGTTTTTCCACAACGAGAAACCCCTATGCTGATAACACAATGAAAAGCTGCTTTTTCGTCAGGAGGAGAAGGACGAGACAAGAGTTTTTGCCATAAAACAGGCTCATTTATTTTATATGCGTTCCAAATAGCGTTTTTGTGGCTACGAGTAGCAGCCTGATAATGCGCTTGTAAAGTATCAAAATTGCCCGTCAAAGCCTCTACTTGCGGCACAATTTCCGCATTAAAACGAGTATAACATGCCCTTACATATTCTTTGTCCTCACAAATTCGCCCCTCCAAATCAAAAGCCGCCATTTTGCCAATAATGCGCAAATCTGTCCTTGTCGCCAATCGCTGAAACGCCAACAAAGGCTTGCCATCATTCATCCATCTGAGCGGAACATGATGCCATCGCACCAAATCCAAAATCTGCAGCCTTTGTGCAGGAGAAATATCGGCTTGTTGATGCAAAATTTTACGGGCTATCGGCACACC
>JAYUZN010000053.1:0-11953 GCA_043751755.1 Bacteroidota bacterium
CCAAAGGCTATAGCCAATTTTTTGTTGGACGGAAAAACGAAGGTCAAATCACGAAAACCTGCAGTAGATTGCGTACCTTTTCCTTTTTCGGTAGAAAGAAAATTGACATTTGCGAAGCCGGACACGTCTAAAGTCGTGCGGCGAAGCGTGTTTTTGGTGCGATTGGTGGTGAGATAATAATCGGAATAAGAGGCAGGATTGTAGCGATTGGGCGAAAAAACGGTGGACGTGGCAATGCCTACGCTGCCCATGCCCGCCGAGCGCACGTTGCTATAACTGAATACGTCTCCAATTCCGTAGCGGGAATAGGGCGAAAGGGTGAGGTTTTGGCTGAAAGCCGAAACGGAGATAAGTAAAAATAAAAATAAAAAATGTATTTTTTGCATGTTTGATAGTTCAAATGAAATAGAATATGTAATGTATCTGTTTCCCATTATTTTTTAGAAACATCAAAGGTTTCTATAACGTGAATGATATAATATTCAAAATATTGATTAAAATCCGTCATTTCCCTTTCATAATTAGGCATTTCGTATAAAGACGAGGCTGCATGTATAACAATATTTCGGAGTCGATAAATCATATCAGCTATATCTTTCCCATTTTCGTCAAAATCAGGGTCAATGGCTTTAATTATTTTGATAGTTTGTTTTTTTATACCTTCTTCTATGTCATTATCATTTCTACTCACATATTTATTTATCAACAAAGAAATTTGAACTTTGTCAGTTGCCATTTCATTGATAATTTCCCGCAATTTATGTCCTTTATGTCTGTTTATAACATCACATACTTTTAAGCTAATTTCTCGCTGCAAAACTTTGTCTTTCAAGATTTCGAATACTTGATAGAGCAATAAAAACCGCGCAATGAAATATTGATTCTGTGCAATAATTTTTGTCAATAAAGTCTCGAAAAAAAGATTATCTGCTATTATTGTAGATTTTGTTATGTTACTCACATAATTTTCTAATTCCGCATAATTTTTCTTTTTTAGGGGTAAATTCGTAGTTATGACTTTCTCCGACAAATCTAACCATGCATAAAACCCATATTTGTACAGGTTTGGGTAATAATGTTTAAGAAAAAAAGCTCCTTTATTTTCCAAATTACTTGCACTAATACAACAAATAATTAAATCCTCTGTATAAAAATCTGTCAATTTGAGTATTTCTACTGTATAAATAACCTCTTTTTTTGCAAAGTTATTAATATTAAATAACAATCCAAGAATACTTCTATACAAAAAAGTAGTTGGAAACGGAGCTAAGTCATGATTATTTTCGGCATCTTGCAATTTCTCAATATGAAAAAAATAACCTATATTACCATTATTTTTACAACTTTCTGCCTTAATTCGTAAATCTAATACTTTGTCTGGCTCATAATACTCATTATAGAAAAAACCGATAGTTTCTTCCTCATGGTTGTATTCTTTAATCTCTTGCAAAGATTTGATATCTATATCAAAACCTCTTACCTTTTCAAAAATGTTTTCAATCTCAAAACTGTATTTAATTTCTATGAGAATGTCATCTTTATCAGCTCCTGCAACAATCTTCTTTTTTTCTATATCAATCCCTACATAAGCCAATGTAATAGATTCTTCTTCGTTTATTCTGACAGACAGCATAGTTTGATGAAATTGTGGTTCTTACCTGATTGTGCGAGTTAAAGCTGGAAATAGTTGTTGAAAACATTTTTTATTATCGTCTTTGTCCAATAAAAAGCTGAAAAACCTTCTAAAAAACCCACGCTGTTCATTGCCTAACCTTTGAGATTTTTCTTTTATTTTGTCCAATCCATATAAAAAGGCTATGACAAATTCTTCTTTTTCTTCGTCTTGGCAAGTGATTCCTTCAATAATTCTCCTTATTTCCGCCAAGTTTATGCCTCTTTCAGACAAATCCCCACAAACTGCCCCAAAACCCGAGATAGCTTGAGACTTTTTGAAAATTTCTGTTGTATTTTTTCCAAAAAGAGACCCTTTTATCGGATATTCAGAATAACTATTTGCGTTATCTTTATCAATAGTTACAGCAGAAAAAAGGCTATCCATTTTTTGCAGAAAAAGATAATAAGTATCAAAATATTCTTTAAAGATATTTTTCTTATTTTCGATTTCCTTCAAATTTTCTAAAGAATGAATATTGGTTAAAATATCTACCTTTTCTATAGGTAGCTCATCTTTTTCGACAAAAGAATGAAAACCATCTAAAACATCTTTGAATTTAAACGTTTTTATGTCATCGGTTTTTACGCTTTCAGAGTCCTTATCTGATACAAACCTAAGCCCGTCTCCTAAATTTACATCTCGATAGTTATAATACAAAATCTCCATCAAATGCCGACTTGACATCGTGGTTTGCCCTGTATTGAGGGTAAGCATACGATACAACATGCGTTCGCGCTTGATGCCTACATATATTTCCGCCCTAATAATTCCTTTTAAATAAGCCTCTTTTTGATTGTAGTCGTTTCTTATATCAGCCGCCACATCTAACATTACATTTGTGCGCTGCAAACCGTCTAAAATCAAGAGCGATTTTTGTTCAAAAGCTGCCTGTATCCTTTTTTCTGCAAGTTCGAGGGAAATGCTTTTATAGTCGTCATCTTCTGGCTCTGTTTCATCCAGTATAGCCAAGACAATCGGCGGAATAGAACAGCCTATTTCCAAGTCTGCCTTCAAAAATTGGTTCACTTTTCCTCGAATGACTCGTCTGCGTTGAAAATCGTTTTTATCTAAAATATAATCCGCAATTTTCAAATAGTCTCCTATGCTAATCTCTATCAAGACATTAGCCGCTTTTACTCTATGGTCAAGAATGCAAGAAACAACGTTTATATGTGTTTCTGATAAGGTAGTTGTAGTTGTCATATTGATTGGTTTTTAGGTTCACGCAGATAAACGCAGATAAAAAAAGATTTCGCAGATAAACATTACTTACATCTGCGAAATCCGCTTACATCTGCGGAAATCTGCGTGAAAATTTACAGAATTTTTTTGATAATATCTTCTGCCGTAATGCCATCTGCTTCTGCGGTAAAGCTCGGCACAAGGCGATGACGCAGTACAGAAGCGGCAACTTCTTGCACTTCGGCGATGTCGGGCGAATATTTGCCTTTAAGCAAAGCTACTGCTTTTGCGCCCAAAATGAGGTATTGAGACGCACGAGGACCCGCGCCCCAAGAAATCAGGTCTTTGAGGGCTGGCGCAAAATGTGGCGTGCCTATACGAGTTTTATTTACCAATTTTACCGCATATTCTATAACTGCATCAGGTACAGGCACTTTGCGCACAAGTTCCTGAAATTCAAGGATTTCTGCCTGTGTCATTATCACTTTTAAGTCAGGGTCATTGCTTACTGTTGTGCGTTTTACGATTTCGATTTCTTCGGCTATAGAAGGATAATCTACTTTTATATTGAACATAAAACGGTCTAATTGTGCCTCTGGCAAAGGATAAGTTCCTTCTTGTTCAATGGGATTTTGCGTAGCAAGTACAAAAAATGGTTCTTCTAATTTGAAGTTTTTGCCCGCAACGGTTACTTTTTTCTCCTGCATCGCCTCTAAAAGTGCTGCCTGCGTTTTGGGGGGAGTACGGTTTATCTCATCTGCCAAGAGAATGTTGCAAAAGACAGGACCGGGAATAAATTTAAAATATTTGCGATTCGTATCATCATCTATTTCCAAAATCTCTGTACCAACAATATCGCTCGGCATGAGGTCTGGGGTGAATTGAATCCGATTGAATTTCAAATCCAAAACTCTTGATATAGTACTGATAAGCAAGGTTTTAGCCAAACCCGGCACGCCCACAAGCAGGGCATGACCTTTACAAAATAGGGCAACAAGCAGCTTATCTACTACTTCGTCTTGCCCAACAATGACCTTAGAAATCTCGGCTTTGAGTTCCTTATATTTCCGCGCCATGGTGTCGGCGGCTTCTTTTTCGTTTTTGAATGACATAGTTCTTATATATGAGTTACTCGTATGAGATATTCACTTAAGCTATTTGGCGTTTCTGCATAAGCAGAAAATGCGGTTATGGCTTTTTCGTTGTTGAGATTTCCATGAAAATTAAACTCTATTTTTTCGGTAAAAAACGTTTTTTCTTTGTCAGAATCTGTTATCATCAAATCTATTAATTTTATCAAAAACTCCATTTCATATTTTCCTCTCAATACTTTGCCTAACGCTTGTGCCTCAAATGCAGTCATTTTTTGTGCAATAAGTTCTGTTTCAAGGTTTTGAGAAAGAGGGAAAAGCTCTTTTATTTTGACTATATTATAGTTAGCTTCGATTTTTGCAAGCGAAAAAGTAAGAAATCCTTTGGGAAATTTATCTGCTAATTGCACTTCTGTAAGTTTTCCTGTCGCATCTCTTATATCTATCAAACAAGCATACCAAGCATTGAACAGCCAAACAGCTTCGTGAAATTCATTTTGCCTTGCTTGAAAAAGCGTTATACAAGTTTGATATGCTTTACTTACTTCTGACAAATAAAACTGATTTTTAACAATTTCCTTAAAAACTTCAATCGAAACATATAAATTTTCAATTGAATAACAAGGTGTTTCAAATATGGGCGGCTCTTGTTGTGGCAATCTCGCATGAAAATCGTTATCTATAAAAAAAGCTTTTTTATATTGCTGATATTCAATATGATAATTGATGAGCTGATACACTTTTAATACCTTGTCTCTGCCTCCACATTTTATGGGATGAATGGGCAAATCTGTATGTTGTTTTATTCTTGGATAGTAATAACCATTATCTTTTCCTTCAAAAAAACAAAATAAGCCCGTTTTTTCCAATCTTGTGTGTGTAGCAAATTCTTGATAAGCTACATTTGCGGATTCTTCCCTCATTCTGCGTAATTCTTCTACTTTCATCATATCGCCACTTTGTTAGAAATAGGATGAACATACTCGCCTAACCCTATCGCATATCGGTCTAAGTTATTTTCAAAAATGAAAGGAGAATGTGTAACTGCCAGCAGAAAATCGCATTTTCCCGAATCCATAATGTCTGGCAAGAATTCTCTTTGCCAAAAAACGGACAAAGATAGTTCAGGCTCGTCAAATAACACCATGAACCTTTCATTGTCGTTAGAAAGGTAAATTTTGGCAAGAATCGCAATTATTTGTTTTTCGCCAGAAGATAGCTTTGACAAGGGGATTTCTGCCTCATTTCGCTGCGATTTTACCGCTATTTTGATATTACTTTCATCATAAAAAACGGCTTTATCCACAAGATATTTATTGCATTTATCCCTAAATGCCTTGATTGCCTCATCTATTGTCCTTTGTTTTTCATATATTTTTGTGAGTTTTTGGATAAAATATACTTGTGTTTGATTTTTTACTTCATTCTTTGAAATAACATTGCGTATCTCTTCTTTTTGCTTTACAGAAAGTTGATTGCCAACTCTCGACAAAATAATTTCTACATCTGCCAAATGAATGTTATCAAAAGGGTTTTCAACTGTTTTCTCCGAATTTCCTACCACAAATTGCAATACTTCTAAGGATATTTCAGAAAGTCCTTCTGCAAGAAACCTATTTATTTTTTTTTCCATTTTTCTAAATTTATCTTCCACGTCATCCATACCAAAGGCGATTATGTTATTTTTTTCAAACTCAATATGTGCATAATTTTCGCCATTATACCACTTAACATGCTCTTTGATTTGCCGAAAAGTAGGAATATATACAATTTCTTGTTGTCCTAACATATTAGATACCGTTTCAGGACTCAAGAGTTTATCGAAATCAAATAGCAACTTTATTTTGTCTAAATTGAGCAACAATATATCATAAATCTCATCAATATCAAATGTGCCATTTAATTTTTCGTATAAGCGATGTCTGCGAAAATCAGGTCTTGAAAGCTGTCCATGCGCAATCTCATTTCTTAAGATTAGCAATTCTTTTATGCCTATCAACTCAATTACATTTTTGATAATCGGGTTAATAAACTGATTATCAATGATATTTAATATATCTTTTTTATAAATTTCAATATTTTCTGTTTCTGTTTTAATGCCTATTTTTTCAAAATAATATTCAGAAAGTCTTACAAAATTTCGGCTTAAAGCGTAGTAAAAAATATCTAATATCTGTGTTTTCCCCAGCCCATTTTCGCCAATCAGAATCTTTACATTTTCCTCAAAAGGAATATGCACATCATCTGTCCCAAAAAGCCCATAGATAGAAAACGATTGTATTTGATTATTTTTCATTATGTTAATATTAAACGATATGCAAATATTTTTTATCCCTAAACCCTTCATTTACTTTCTCAAACACCAAATCCATCAAATATTTGACTAATGTTATTGCTCTATTTAAGTCATTTCTTTGTACTTGTATTGCATTTTCTCCGTGCGCAATGCCATTTCTTATTTTTAGCAAAAACTCATCTAACTCCTCTTTCAAAGAGTATTGTGATATGGGATATTCTGTGATATTTTCCAAATTAAATTCTGTGAGCAATCGATTCAATACCTTAAACCCTACATTGCTTTCCGTATTAAAATGGGGGTCTATCCTCATGTTTGTTCTTGCCAAAAAGAAGCTAAAGTTATCGATGAATTTTATTTTTTTCTCTATTGCTTCTGGATATTGTTTAAATTGGGGAAAGCGGCTTTCTATTTGTTGCAACAAAATAGGCTTACATATCTGCTGCGGCAAAAGATTGAGCCGATTTATTTCTTTGTTAATTTCCCGAATATAAGTTTGAAAAGTTGTTTGCACAAAGCCCTCCCAAATCGAATAAATGATAGGGAAAGAATGATTGAGAAAAAATTGCTCATCTGCGTCCGAAAAGTCATACTTATCAAAGAGCGTTTGAGTGGTGAGCATACGGCTTTTCCTATCTTCAATGTCAAGCAATATATCTTCTGCCAATAAATGGGGTATCATATTTCTGAAAATATTTTTGTAGCGGTTTCAATACGTTCTTTAATCGTACCCCCTCTAAAGTTATGTTTTTCTAATGCCTCCCATCTTTGCAAGTTTTTGTATGTATCTATTTTTACCAAAAGCGTTTCTGGAGAGATTATAGCATATTTTTCGATATTTTCAGCGATACCTATGGTAATAGAATCATATAACACAGTAGAAAGTCCTTTTGCTGTTTTCCTAAATACGCAATCTCCTAATGGTTTGAGTAAACTAAATACTTTTTCAAACAATTTTCTATAAAAATCATAGTCAAAATTTTTGTTATCTACTGCATTTTTCATAAAAGAAGTCATATGTTGAGCAAGATTTGTATGCAAATTATGGCTATTATGATACAAAGATAGAAAACGAAGCACCAATTCTTCGTGATATAAACGTTCATATTGTTCATCAGGCAAGGAAATTACCTCCAAAAAATCGCTATTTTGCGCAAGTTCTTTGAGGAAATCATTAAATTTTGCGGAAATATCTCTATAAATACAGTTCCGAATTTCTTGTGAAGTAAGCGGGGAACCTCCTGTATTTAGCCGATTAAACAATTCAAAACGCAGGTCATAATGGCTATTCCACCTCAATATTTCCACTCTACAACCTGTTCTTCTGATATTTAGGCGAAATTTAGCGGGCAGTGTATCTCCCGTAAATCCTTCTAAAGAATCAACCCTATCGCCTTCAGACATTATCCAATTATTTTGACTTCTTATGCCTTCATCTTCACTTCGCAAAATTCCAAAAAAAGATAACACGGTAGAAACCCTTTGCAAACCATCTACTAACTCCCAAATGCCATCTTCATTGGAGGCTACAAATATGGGCGGAATCGGAATCCCAAGCAAAAGAGATTCAATAAACCTTGTTCTTTGGTCTATATTCCAACGAAAATACCGTTGAAACGCAGGTTTTATCACAATTTCTTGACGCTCATACAAGCTCATCAATTCGCCAAAAGAGATATCTAATTTATCTGTTCTTAGCAAATTACTTTGTTCAATAATTTCTGCCTCTAAAACGCTTGGATTAAGTACCATGAGTAACTGGAAAATGAAAAATTAGAAATGACAAATGAATGCAAATAGGCTTAATTTTTATGGCGATTTAAAAATACACACAAAGGTAGCTATTTATTCCTTATTCCTTCCTTTTTTACGGCTGCTTCTGTTTCCATTTCGCCAGTCCTGCTGCACACTCCTCCGTTTTGATGTCTATGTACACATTTTTTTTCGCCAAAACAATCCACTTATCAAAGACCTTTGTTTGCTTTGCCACATTTGCGGCATTATTTATTTTTTTGTAGTCGTCTCTCATATTTGGATTATGCGCAGGGATTTTTTTCTTCAAATATAACACATGAAAAGCCCTTGTACCATCTGGCAAAGTATATTCCATAGGTTCAGAAATTTCGCCCTGTTTCATTACATCTACTTTGAAGAAAAATTCGGGGTCAAGCGCGCTTAAAGGAATCCGCAACTCGCCATTTTTGGGGTTTTGAACACAGCCTCCGCAGTCTTTAGAGCCTCTTTCTTGCGAAAAAGCAATCGCAGCCTGCTCAAAAGTCATAGAGTCGGAACGTACCAAACGCAAGGCTTTTTTGAGGCGCACCATAGCTATGGAATCGCCTTTTGTGTCTCTATCGGGCGTAACCAAAATATGCTGCGCATTCAAAATCTCGCCTCTACGTGCCAATAATTTGATGACATGATAGCCAAATTCCGTTTCTATCACCTGCGAAATGTCGCCTACTCGCATACTATAGGCGGTCGCTTCGAACTCTGGAACCATCATTCCGCGCTGAAATTCGCCCAAATTGCCGCCTGTTTTATACGCTCCCGGTTCTTCCGAATATTTTTTGGCGATTTCTGTAAAATCCTTTTTTTCTTCTACTACTTTTTTGCGGGCTTCTTCTATTTTCTTTTTTGCAGCTTTTTTGCTTTCTTCCGAAAAAGGAGGCGTTGCAACAATATGGCTAATCTCTACTTCGGCGGGCAACAGTCCAAGACTGTCTTTGGGAATGGTCCGAAAATAGTCGTTTACCTCTTTTGGGGTAACATTCGCAGAGGCTAACACCCTGTTTCTCTGCCTTTCTATCAGCAATTCTTCTTTGACAGGCTCACGTACATCTTGCTTAAATTCTTCGGGAGACTTGCCCGCAACTTCTACAAACTGCTCGATTCCGCCCATTTTTTTCATCATTTCTTCTACCCTACGGTTCACTTCATTGCTTACCTCGTCATCAGAAACGGTTATACTGTCTTGCTCGGCTTTTGCCAAGAGTAACTTATTGATTATCATGCCTTCTATTGCCTGACAGCGTAGGTCGCCATTGTCTTTTTCGCCCGTATTGAGGAGGTAGTTGTATTGATTGTCCACATCAGATTCTAAGACGATGCCATCGCCTATGACGGCAATAATTTTGTCCAAAGGCTGCGCATTTACAGTGAACAGTGAGCAGTGAGCAGTGAACAGGAAGAGATAAACAACAAGTCGTAAGAAGTGGAGATTGAGAAGTTTGAACATATATAATGTAATTTGTTTTTTTAGATGGAAAATGATGGGAAAAGGTTGCATTACAGTTAGCAGTGAACAGTGAGCAGTGAACATACTTATAGTTTAAGCATAGTCGAAACAAAGATGCCCAATCCTATTTGCTAACTGCTAACTGATGACTGCTAACTGATGACTGCTAACTGTCGTTATTCCACGTATTTTTTATATTTATTGCTTTTTTTGGCATCTTCGAGCAAGCTTCGTTCCATTTGGTCTATAAGTTCGTTTTTGCGCTGATTGAGGATAAGCATCTCTATCTTGTCTTTGCAAGCTGCAAAAGGCAGAATCTCGTTTTCTTGAATAACTTTGAGCAAACGGAAAAACTGCGTGTAATTTTTGTCGCCTTCTGTAAGGTTATAAGTCTGCAAAGTATTGGGTTTTGCGTGTGTAATTGCGCCATTATAGCCCTCCGCAATGCGTTTTATTTCGCTTTCGCTCGTTACAGAGCTATCTAAGCGATATTCTACCGCATTGTCTTCGCACCATTTCACCAACTTGCTCAACTCCTCAGGCTTGCTACTCGTTATTTGTGAAGCGATTTGTGTAGCTTTTTCGCTCATCACTTTCACATAAAAATATTGGTATTGAGTCCTATCGCTGCGAAATCTGTCGGGGTATTTTTTGAAATAATCGCGCAATATTTGGTCAGAAATATTTTTGTCAAGCTGCGTATTCACTAACCAATCTGCGAAGGTTTTGCGTATCAAAGACATCTTTAAAGCAGCGATTTCTGGCTCTATGGTTTCGGATAAATCGCTGATTTCTTTTTCAGCTTTTTCTTTAACTGCCTGATTGGTAAGCCAATCGTCTATAAAATTATTCGCAAATTCTACGCTGTCCTGCCCTTTGAGTTCGCGCGGTATGTAGCGTTGCAACTGATACATATAAAAGGACTCGCCATTGTATTCTGCGACAAGGCGTTCATCTAACTTTTTTTTGCTCTCACACCCTAATATACATAGCAATATCGTCCCTATCAATAACATTTGATAAGTAGCCCTATTTTTGGTTTGTTCTCTATTTTTTAGCAATAAATGGTTTCGCATGTATATTCGTTTTTCGGAGCAGCGTTGGTTCAGTTCACGCAGATTTTCGCAGATTTTACCGCAGATTTTCGCAAATATTTTTACATCTGCGTGAAATCTGCGTCCTTATCTGCAAGAATCTGCGTGAAATATAGATTAAGCCGCAAAAGTACGCAAAATATGTGAATTTATCCCATAAAAAAGGGGAGTTCTTTGGGTAAAAAGACAACATTTTACCCAAAATTTACACGCTTGGCGAACGAAATGCTTTTTTTGACGTTTTATAAGGAGAAATTCTGTATTTTTGTGGGAAATTAACCAAAACTATTATGACTACGATATTGTACCGCCCAGTCGGTCCCGAAGAACTTGCCTTAATCGAAAAAGCAAATTGGAAAGCCTTTCCGCCACGTCTTGCAGAGCAGCCTATTTTTTATCCTGTGATGAATGAAGAATATGCGGTTCAAATTGCAAGAGATTGGAATGTGCCTGCTTCGGGTTCGGGTTTTGTGACGCAATTTTCCGTAAAAACAGATTATTTGAGCAAATATGCGGTTCAAAATGTAGGCGGCAAAATTCATAATGAACTGTGGATACCTGCGGAGGAATTAGCGGAGTTTAATGCTAATATTGTGGGAAAGATTGAAGTAACACAGTCGTTTTTTCAGCACGCAGATTCTCGCAGATGAAAGCAGATGTCGCAGATGATAACAGTTAGCAGTGAGCAGTTATTTTTCATTTCTCATTTTTCATTTCTCAACTTTCAATTCTCAACTTTCAACTTTCAACATATTATGCAAAAATTATTTTTCTCACTTTTCTTAGGACTTAGTCTTTCTGCTACGGCACAGACAGCGGCAGATGCCGCAACTTCGCAATCAAAATCGAATGGCGACATTCCGAATGTGTCGGTTTTTACGATAGATGATATGCCTTTTGATACCAAAAATATTCAAAATGATGGGAAACCCATTGTTATAGACTTTTGGGCGACTTGGTGCAAGCCTTGTATAAAGGAATTGAACGCCATTAGCGACCATTATGAAGAATGGCAAAAGGAAACAGGCGTGAAAATCTATGCCGTTTCGATTGATGATGAGCGTACCAAAAGTGAGGTGAAGCCGCGTGTTGAGACCTGGGAATGGACATACCAAATCTTGAAAGACCCTAATTCGGAGCTAAAACGCGCCATGAATGTTACGAATGTGCCACATGTCTTTTTGTTAGATGGCAATCGCAAAATCGTTTCGCAACATACGACTTACGCCCCGGGTGATGAGAAGCATTTGTATGAGGAAATCAAGAAATTGATGGAAACAACTGCGGCGGAGAAGAAATAGTAGCGTCTTCGGCACGCAGATTCGCGCAGATAAAAGCAGATTTCGCAGATGAAAGAAAGTAAAGAATATCTTATCT
>JAYUZN010000054.1:0-1564 GCA_043751755.1 Bacteroidota bacterium
CATAAAAACCTTTCATAATTCGTTGATTTGCCTCTGCAACTTCATAGTTCAAATCCTCCAAATACTCTGTTATAGGCTTATCATATTCATCTATTAAAACTACGACTTGCTGCTCATATTTTTCATAGAGTTTTTTGATGAGTTCAGAAAACATAGCATCATAAGCTGTCTCAACGAGTTCTACCTCATATTCTTTTGCGATTTTTGACAATCTTTTTTCTAAAGCTAATGCCAAGCCAGCTGTTTGAAAGCCGATTCCGTCACAATAAATGCGAATAATGGGAAAGGTTTTCCATTCGATTTTGTCGTATATCCACAAATCTTTGAAAAGCTCTTTTTTGCCTTTAAATAATTCTGTTAAAGTGCTGATTAGCAAAGATTTGCCGAATCTGCGTGGACGAGAAAAGAAAAAATGCTTGTCCAAATCATTGTCCATAAAAGAGAAAAGGAGGGGCGTTTTATCTACATAAATGCCTCTTTTTTGGACTAACTCCTCAAAAAATTGAATACCTATAGGATAACGTTCTGCCATGATTTTGTCATTATTTTGGGACAAATATACGAAAAATACGCTTAGGTCACGCAGATTTGCGCAAATGAAAGCGGATAACGCAGATAAGAATGTACATCTGCGCAAATCTGCTCTCATCTGCGTGAAACAACCTACAAACTTTCCATTTCCCAGCTCTCAATTCCTCGTTTTTCAAAGGTAAAATTTACCCCAATGAGATGTATTTTCTTGTTAGAAAAGGCATATTTATCGGGATATTTTCGGGCTTTTATTTGTGTAATTGCTATTTGAGGCGACTGATCTCGCTTAAATTCAAAGAGGTAAATATGCTCTGCCGTTTCTATAACAGCATCAATTCTGCCTTGATTCATGCTTACTTCTGCATGTATTTTAACGCCTAATAATTTGAAAACCAAATAAATAATAGCATGATAGAAATTCTCAGCTACAGGTTTATAATTTCCATGCTTGTCTTTTTTAGTAAAAAGTTCGGAAGGAATATCTGTAAAAAAGTTGCCTATCATTTCCATCGCAGTAGAAATGTCATTTGCTACGATTATTTTCTTTAATTTATATATCGTAGCCCCTACTTCTGGCGGACTTTCAGAAATATAATTCGCCAATAACATCTGATTAAAGGCATAACGAACTTCTTTGTTAGAAAAATCTAACGTATAATAACTATCATCACTTTCTGCATCTATGGTGATTTTTTTGATACTCAAATATCCGCTTTGCAACATCAAAGTAATATAATTTAGTTTTCGTAAATTAAAAATACTGTAAATACTGGTAGGGACTTCTATATTTTCAAAATTATATTCCAAATACGGCTCTAATAGCTTAATGAGAAAAGTAGGCGTACCCGTTTCAAACCAATAATGGTCAAACGTTCGTGTATCCATTACGCGCAAAAAAGAAAAAGGATTGTAAAGGAAATTTACCCCGTCCCACGAAAAACCGTCATACCAATCTTTTAATTTTTGCAAACATTGTTCTTGAGAATAGCCATATTTTGTTGCCAAATTTGCGATGCCTTCGGGAAAATAATGC
>JAYUZN010000055.1:0-15721 GCA_043751755.1 Bacteroidota bacterium
TTCCATTTTCTATAAATATTTCGTGCCTACGGCACTAAGAAAGGCTCAAAATGACTGCTATAACTAAATCATCAAGTTATTTATTTTTCAATCCTAAGAAATAAAAAGTGTGGCTTAGATGTCTTCTTTTACCATATAGCTTCGTGTTTCTTCGTGCCTTAGTGGTGAGAAAAATGGCAAGTTATTTAATTTTTGTTCCTTACAAATGTGGGCATATTATTTTTTATGGAAAAAAAAGAAAACCCTATCTTTACCCCGATATTTTTCTGCGAAAACCTGCGTCTCATCTGCGAAAATCTGCGTGAATCAAACACAAAAAAATGAAACAAATCCTAAGTCTTGTTTTACTTTTCTCCCTTGCATCTGTATGGGGCGAAAACAGGATTGCTTCTGACGTAAAAGAAGTAACCCTTTATCTAAGTGGCGCAAAGCTGCAAAACACTGCAAATGTGAGTCTTACGTCTGGAACGAATGACCTCATTTTCGAAAACCTTACCCCTTTTGTCAATGCGCAAAGTCTGCAAGTCAAAATCAAAGGCAATGCCCGTTTGATGTCTGCGAAGTTTCGCACACGCTATCCTGACCAGCCCAAACTCGACCCAAAAGTCAAAATTTATCGGGATTCTATCCTGTATTTTACGGACGAACAGCAACTTATGACCGCAGAAAGAGGGATTTTGGCACAAGAAGAAACCTTTATGATACAGTTTAGTACCAAAATGGGTAGCATGACCAAAAACCTTGATGGCAGTGTTACAAGTGCAATGAGTCCCAAAGAAATAACGGATTTCACCACTTTGCACCGCACACGTGTTATGGAAATCCGAAAGCGTTTGTTGGAAATTACACAATGGGAGCGCAAAAACAACTTGACTATTCAGCGATTAAACGAAAAAATTGCGAATTTAACGCCTTCGGCTACCCCTACTACGGGCGAAATTGTGCTGCAAGTCAATTCGCCTGTGGCGCAATCTGTGGAAATTACCTGCATTTACCTCACAACAGCTGCTTCGTGGAATCCTATTTATGACATCAGCTCTGAAGGCACAGACAAGCCGATAAAATTCACTTATAAAGCCCAAATTCGTCAAACGACAGGCATAGAGTGGAAAAATGTGAAACTCCATGTTTCCACCGCAAATCCATTTGCCAACAATAGCCGCCCTTTGTTATATCCGTTATATGTTAATTTTGAAATAGTGCATGCGTATAGAGATTATAACAGAAATGGCAGCTATGATGCCGATGAAGCGGTGAGCGAAGAAGCCGAGAAAACAGAGGAAAAAAAGCCTGCTTCGGCTGCGGTGATGAGTAATATGATGCAAGTGAGTAGCTATGACCTTTCACGAGCTAGAACAGAAGGAGGTCTCCGCCTGCCTGTAGATATTATTACCGAAGTTGCGGAGGTAACAAATGACACGAAAATAGAATTAGACGTGCCGCTTACCCATTCGATTGCGGCAAATGGAGAGGAGCAGATTGTGGAGGTAAGCGAAACGGATATTCCCGCGCTGTATGAGTATCATGCTGTGCCAAAGTTGGAGCAAAGTGTATTTTTATTGGCAAAAATAACCAATTATGGGCAGTATAACATTATGCCAGCAAATGCCAATATTTTCTATCAAAACACCTTCATTGGGCAGTCGTTTATAGATACGAAGACCGTTTCGGATACCTTGTTATTGTCTTTTGGCAAAGACGAAAATATTACGGTCAAGCGCAACAAGCTACAAGAGGTAAGCAATGTGCCTAAAATTATTGGAAATAATAAAAAAGAGGTAATAACTTACGAAATTATCATTAAAAATAATAAGCCTTCGCCCATAAACATAGAAATAATAGACCAAGTCCCTGTCTCTCGCAGCACAGATATTGAAGTAGAATTGACAGATGCAGGCGGCGCTAATTATGTGAAAGACTACGGAAAGTTGCAATGGAAGTTGGCAATTCCTGCCAATTCGGTCAAAAAAATACGTTTTTCTTACGGGCTTAAATATCCGAAAGACAAGGTGCTGGGCTATACAAATGAAGGCGAATATTACAAGTAGTTGCCATTTACCGTAGTTGCCATTTTCTAAATGGCAATCTTGCTCTGCCATTTAGAAAATGGCAGCTACGGCACGCTAAAGTCCCTTATTTCTCTTTTTTTTTAATATATAAACATGTGATAATCAATGGTTTGTAATTTGGCATTTCTTTTTATTAAAAAAAAAAGCGTAAAAAATTTTTTTATTAAAAAAAACCTCCTAATTTTACATATTGAATGATTATACGTGAGTGAAAAAGGTTTTCGGTTTTGTCAATTTAGCTTGAGTATAAAACATAAGCTAAAGTGTATGCTACGCAAAACGCAACCATTTCAATTTTCGAAGAATCCGAAAACTACTTTCACTTACGTATAAATTACACATTCAAGTAAATTATATGTTTTTATAACAGCTAAACGGCATAGCTTTAATTACTATTTATTTAACGGCATTATTATGAAAAGTTGGCAAACGTATTACGAAGAGATTTCTGCTTACATTAAGGAACATGGCGCAACGCCCAAAAGTAAGCACCCATTGTATCAATGGTCGTATCAGCAAAAGTACAAGTATCAGCACGAGCTACTTCCGCCTGAACAAGTGTCATTGTTGAACGATATTAAATTCATCGAATCATTTTCTGGAAAACGGAAAACATGGGACAAACGCTATGATGAATTGGTACTTTTTGTGGAAACATACCGTAGGATTCCCAATCATACGGACAACAAGGAGTTGAGCAATTGGCTCAATCAGCAAAAATTCCGCCACAAAAATAAGAACCTGAAAGAGGAATATGTCAAGTTGTTAGATGCACTTGATGCCCTCGAAAATACAAATACCAACAACTGGTTGGATATGTATGCAAAACTCAAAAAATTTGTGGAAGTGCATTATCGTTTCCCGTTCCGTTCTATGGACGACGAGCAAAAGTTGTTTGCATGGACACAATCGCAACGTAGAAAGGCAGACGCGGATCCAAAAGCTACTTACAAGCCGCTAAAAGCTTGGCAGTTACAGAAGTTGGAGGCTCTTTATTTCCCCTTCAACAATGGCGAAAGATATGACAAATTGTGGATGCTCGGCTATCAAGGAATGAAAAAACACCTTGAGAAAAACTCGCTCAAAAAATTGGATAGCATGACCTCTGATATTCATCCTTTGATGAAATGGCTCAGAAAGCAAAAGAGCGATTATCGTTTGGGGCATGTTTTGACCGACAAACAAGTGAACTTGTTGAAAGAGTTGGGCAATGAAATCATTGACTATGTGAGAATTGACGGGTAGTTTCACGCAGATTATCGCAGATGAAAGCAGATTTCGCAGATAAAAAACATAATAGTTCGGTAGCTTGGCTTCACTCACTATCCGAAATGTTCACTCACTTTATCTGCGTAATCTGCCTAAATCTGCGGGCATCCGCGTGAACCCTTATCTTTACTTAAACTGCACAATCATTCGCACATTTATCAATCTTGCCGAAAGATGCTGCGGCACAGACCAATAGCGATTGTTGATGTCCCTCACCCACTCATACCCTACTGTATTAAAACGTCCAAATAAGTTAAAAATTTCTGCCGTTGCCCACAAAGAAGCAATGCCATGTTTGCGGGTTTCCATTTGCTCCGATGTGCGAAAAAGAATCATTTTGCTAAAACCAATATCTACTCTATGATAGGACGGAAAACGATACACTGTTCTTTCCTCAAAACTAAACGGATAGCCGAACCTTGCGCCGGAGCCATACACATAGTTAATATGGGCTTTGTAGGTAGGGTTCATCGGCAATTCGTCTTGAAAATACATAGAAAAAGTGAATCTTTGGTCAGTTGGGCGAGAAATATATTTGGCAGAAGTATCGCTTAAACGCTCGCTTGTTTTGAGGTAACTCGCACTTATCCAAGATTCCAAGCCTTTAATAAATTCCCCATTTAACCTTGCATCAAGCCCATACGCATAACCCGGAAGTTGGTAGTTTGGATAATACCTAATCCGTACATTTTGAACTTCGTAAGGAATTATATTATACAAATATTTGTAATAGGCTTCCGAAAAGAGTTTGAAAGGTCTGCCCCAAGCCTTAAAAGTATAATCTGTTCCTGCGATGAAATGAATAGAGGTTTGCGGGGTAAGATTGTTTTGCAAAGTGCCATCATGTTGGCGAAATTCCCGATAAATCGGCGGCTGATGATACACGCCACTTGCCAAACGAATGCGCACTTTATGATTGGGATTTATCTTTGAAAAATCATATATAAACTGCACGCGTGGGCTTGTCATGCCTTGTTTTATATAGCTGTCGTAGGTGTAGCGCGCGCCCACTGTGAGAGACGCTGCCCT
This sequence comes from Bacteroidota bacterium, assembly GCA_043751755.1. Classification (GTDB taxonomy): domain Bacteria; phylum Bacteroidota; class Bacteroidia; order J057; family J057; genus JAAFHL01. The sequence goes on from JAYUZN010000055.1 coordinate 4,368, forward strand.
ACTTTTGCCAAAACTCCTCTCTTCTTGATAATAAGCGCGAACGATTGCCCGCTGAATTTTGGTACTGCCTTTGAGGTATTCTACCACATCAAAATCTTGGTTTTGATTGCTCACATATTGCGCAGAATCGAAGAGGCTATATTCCTTCAAAGCGTCTTGAATAAAGTGCGTTTCGCCTTTTAGCCCCCAAAAAATCTTGCGATTGTAGTTGTTGCCATTTATCCATTCGCCCTTTGTTTCGGCTGCTACGACCTTCATTGTGAGATAGTTGCGGGCATAATGATAGACGGAACCTGTGCCAAGTGTCGCACTTTCTTCGCCAAAACCTGCTGAACCAAAATTGGTATTGAGTTCGCTCAAACGATAACCGCCTTCTACATCAAACAACTCTGATTCTTGTGTGCGAAATGCAGACAAAATATGCTGCATTTTGTAGCGAGAAGTAGGTCGGTTTTCTGCCATGATAGAAGCCAAAAAAGTCTGATAGGTTACGGCTTCCTGCCCTTCAAAGGCGGTTTGTAAGCGGTACGCACTTCGGATAGAGCCAAAAGTAGCTTCCCCTTCTTTGGGAATAAAACGGTATTTATTTTTATTGGCTACGAAAAACCCTGTGAATTTCCACTTTTCTACGGAATTGTAAATTGTGTCTTTTGTGCCATCTTTACGAATAATTGCCTCTGCATTTGCTGTATATCTTTTGGGCGTATAAGTAAACATGCCTTGTACGTCTCCAAAAGCGGGCTTGTAATTGCCTTTTGTCTCCAAACTATTCAGCAGATAGCCCAAAGTAAAATATCTTGCGCCCAACAAATAGGTGAATTTCCCCAATTCTTCAGGATTTTTTTTGTTTTTGCTAATACCTTCCAAATGCAACGTATTCGTTATAATCCCCAACTCTGCCGAACCTTTGAAACTTTTGGGCTGCCTATAGGTAATATCCAACACAGAGGAAAGCCTGTCGCCATATTGTGCAGGGAAGCCACCTGTCGAAAATGCAATGTTATCAGTCATGCTGCGATTGGCAAAACCCAAGCCTTCCATTTGCCCAGAACGAACCAAAAAAGGGCGATAAATCTCAATGCCATTGACATAGACCAAATTCTCGTCAAAATTGCCGCCACGCACCTTGTATTGCGAAGAAAACTCGCTTGTGCCTACAACTCCCGGCTGAGACAAAAGAACGGACTCTACAGAAGGGTTGATAGTCGGAATTTTGGCGACTTCTTCGGGGCTAATGGTGATAACCTGCATTTGCGGGGGCTTATTTTTGATGGCATTAATATTCACGCTTCCCGTTTTGAAGTCTTCCATTTTGATGGGTTTGTCATAGACTTCTCCCTTGCTTAACTCCAATTCTAACACTGTGCTATCATGCACAATATGCTTGAATTTAAGCTGCACTTTTGTGGGCTTTGTTACAGGAATGGTCACGCTGTATTTCCCCAAAGAATCAGAAGTAGCAAAAATGCCATACTTTAACACTTCGATTTCCACCCCTTCGAGGGGCTTGTTCAAAGGGTCAGAGATGCGACCTTGCACGCGTGCGGTTTGCCCCAAAAGCAAAAATGGAAAGAATAATATCCCAAAAAAGAGTAATCTCATATTCAGTTATCAGTTATCAGTTAGCAGTCATCAGTGAGCAGTTAGCAGCGAGTAAGTTTATATCTGCGAAATCTGCTTTCATCTGCGAAAATCTGCGAGACAATAGTAAGGGAAAAATCTGACTTACAAAGTGCATTTTTTTTGACACATATATTTAAAATAACAAACGGCAGCCCGAAGACTGCCGCTGATGTGGATACGCTTTACACCTGCGCTTGTTGATTTAGGGTTTAGCAACTCCCTGTGAGGTTATGGACCTTAACACCCGCCCTTGTTGATGAGGGGTTTAACAACTCCCCTTGTTGATGAGGGCTTTAGCAACTGCCCTTGTTGATATAGGGTTTAACAACTCCCTGTGTATATATAGACTTTAACACCTGCCTGTGTATATATAGACTTTAGCACCTGCCTTTGTTGATATAGGGTTTAACAACTCCCTTTGTTTGGCAATGCGGTGGCAACTCCGCCTTCGTCAGCTTTGTTTAGAAGCTAATTCTACTGCAAATATAAGGAGAAAAATAGGAATAGCCAAATTTTTTATAAAAAATTAAGAAATAGGTAAATATTATTTCTGTCATTTAGAAAATGGCAGCTACGGTAAGGCTTTGGCACAGTATTTGTCTATTATATTTCAGGTAGTTAAAAAGTAAAGTATATGCCTCCACTATTTTTACGGTAAATTTTTTTTCAAAAAGTGTTAGTTTGGTAAACTAACACTTTTTTTTATTTATTTCTTTCCCTCAATACAAAAATAAATACCCTCCCATACTATTCCATTTTTGCAACAAACCTAATCTAAAAAAATGGAAAAATGTTTTGTTTTTTGCAAAAATATTACATACCTTTGAAGTACCAATGAGCGCCAATCAGCGCATCTACCTATTCTCAATTTTTAATTATTTAACTACCAACCTTTATGACAAGATTTTTACTTACAATGCTTTGTTTACTTTGTTTTTGCAGCTTAAACTATGCGCAATCACTGCCTTCTGCCAATGCTGTTCAAACAGCTTTGACACTTTCCTTCACGCAAAATGTGCTAAATCCCACCTCTGTGGCATATCACCCAGACTACCAAAACTACTATATTGTGCGCGCGGGGAATGCAAATTTTCCGTTAGAGACCAAAAACTTACAAGGAAATCATCTTTTTTCTACCACAGCTGGCGTAGATACAAGGGGCTTATGGTGGAATGCAAACACGCATTCTATTGAAAAGAATTGCTACAATAACATAGGTTGGAGAGCTTCGCAAATGGACAATATCGGCAATATGTTAAGCACAAATTTGCTCATTTTGAACGGTACTTTTCAGCCGAATACCCAATCTGTAGGGGCTTTTGATTACCAACACAATGAAGTTATTTTTAATCACCTTGGCATTATTTCTCGTTATAATAGAAATACAGGGGCTTTTATTAGCGCGTATCCTTTGGTGGGAATAAATGTGAGCAATCTCAATTGGAATACCGTTATTTATACGGACGTTACCCATTGTGAAATCGGCATTTATGATTTTGTGAATAAAAAAGTCCTCTTTTTTGAACGAAATACAGGCACTTTGACCGCAACTTCTCAACTCCCGCCTAATGCTCCTGCAAATGCTGCCTATCGTTTTAGCTACGCAAATCAGCTTATTTGGCTATTTGATTATGGAAATCAAGTTTGGAAAAGCTATAATGTTTGGCTTACTCCCTTGCCTATCAACGATTTAACTTTGCAAGCTGCGCAAATTGCGCCGCATACTGCTCATATAACATGGCAATCGCCTAAGCCTGATAATGACTGGCTCAAATACCATTTGCAACGCTCTACAGATGGAATCCATTTTGAAAACATCTATGCGGCTGATATTCAAGCTACGGACTTCACTTATAATGACCTTCGTTTAAGCGAAAATACCTATTATTATCGGGTTCAAGTCCTCAAAAATAATGGAGAAGAATTGTTTTCTGAAATGCAAAAAATAACGTTACAAAATCCTGAAAATGAGCCTATTACTATTTTCCCAAATCCTGCGGCTACTACTTTTACCCTTCAATATTATGCAAAAAACGAAGAAATGGCTACTTTGTGGACAGTTACAGGCGAAAAAGTAATGCAAGTTTTCTTGGAAACTTCTGGCACCACTCAAATAAATGTTTCTCATTTAGCGCGTGGGGTTTATTTTGTGAAAATAGGCAAGCAATCTCAAAAATTGGTAATAGAATAGTAGGAATTATGGAAAAAAAAACGTTATTTTGCAAGCTGATAATATCCTATAAGTAGTAAGTCATAATTAACTAACAATCGCCTGTCTGCCGCCGTTGTCAGTGTCCCCACTGACAACGGGACGCTAATAAACACAAAAACATGCCAAAAATACTCATTTTTTTCTGTCTATTTTTCTTAGAAAACGCTCTTTTTTCCCAAAAAAAAGACATTTACGCCCCAAATGCTGATGCAAAAGCCGATATTGCGGCTGCAATAAAATTGGCAAAACAAACAAACAAGCATGTCCTTGTGCAAGTTGGAGGAAATTGGTGTATATGGTGTCATCGCCTCCACGATTTTATCGAAGCCGACAAAAGCCTCGATTCTTTGATGCAAGCAAATTATGTGGTAGTTCATGTAAATTATGATTCAGAACATCATAATGATGCGGTAATGAAGCAGTTAGACTATCCACATCGTTTTGGTTTTCCCGTATTAGTTGTATTAGACGAAAAAGGAAAACGCCTTCACACACAAGATTCTGCTTTGTTAGAAAAAGAAGTTGTGTATTATAACACCGACCATTTAAAGAGCTTCTTCACAAATTGGTCAAAAACAGGCATGATTCCTACGCCTTTTCGGAAATGATTTTTTTCGCGCAGATGCTCGCAGATTTAGGCAGATTTCGCAGATAAAATAGGAAATGTATTTATTTTGCCTTTCATCTGCGAAATCTGCTTTCATCTGCGCAAATCTGCGTGAAATCCGAAACCACCACAAAATATGAACTACACACTCCTCACAGACCTATATCAGCTTACCATGTCCTACGGATATTGGAAGCACAATCTGCACACACACGAAGCCGTTTTTCATTTATTTTTTCGCAAAAGCCCCTTCAAAGGCAACTATGCTATTGTTGCAGGCTTGGAAACGGTCATAGATTTCATCGAAAATTTCCATTTTGCAGAAGATGACATCATATATTTGGCGACTTTGACAGGCAATGATGGACAAGCCTTGTTTGAACCTGCTTTTTTGCAGTACTTGAGCGAACTCAAATTCGATTGTAGTATATATGCCATTCCTGAAGGCACAGTTGTTTTTCCACATGAGCCATTGTTGCGCATACAAGGCAATATTATCTTGTGTCAATTGTTAGAAACGCCTTTACTCAATATGCTCAATTTTCAAACGCTTATAGCCACAAAAGCTGCCAGAGTTTGTGCAGCAGCAGAAGGCGAATCCGTCTTAGAATTTGGTTTGCGGCGGGCGCAGGGCAAAGATGGCGCACTCACGGCAAGTCGAGCAGCATATATTGGCGGTTGCGCTGCGACCTCTAATGTCTTGGCTGGCAAGCTGTTCCATATTCCCGTCAAAGGCACACATGCGCATAGTTGGGTCATGTCTTTTGACGAAGAAATGGAGGCGTTTGAGAAATATGCGGAGGCAATGCCCAATAATTGTGTGTTTTTGGTGGACACTTACAACACGATAGAGGGAGTAAAAAATGCCATAAAAGCGGCTGAAGTTTTGCGAGAAACGGGACATGAAGCTATAGGAATCCGTTTAGATTCGGGCGACTTAGCGGCACTTAGTCAGGCTGCGAGAGCTTTGTTAGATGCGGCAGGTTTTCCCAATATGCAAATTGTGGCAAGCAATGATTTGGACGAGTATGAAATCGCTGCTTTGAAGCAAAAAGGGGCAAAAATTGAGGTTTGGGGGGTAGGAACAAAATTGGTAACGGCTTATGACCAACCTGCGCTGGGCGGCGTTTACAAATTGTCTGCGATTCGCTCGCCAAATGGGGAATGGAAATCTCGGATAAAACTTTCGGAGCAAGCCATAAAGGTCTCAAATCCGGGTGTTTTGCAGGTAAAACGCTTTTGGGAAGGGGGAAAACCTGTAGGAGATATGGTTTTTTCGGAAATTTTGCCTACTTTTTCCTTTGAAATGCACACTTTTACAGACGAAAAAAAGCATTATTTTTCACAATTCGCCAAAAATACAGAATTGTTAGTGCCTATTTTCAAGCAAGGAAAAAAGGTATATGATTCGCCAAGCCTTGCAGAGATACGGGATTTTGCGTTAAATCAAGTGACTTTATTTGCTGAAAATGAGCATTATAAGGTAGGCTTAGAGCTTTCTTTGTATGAGCTGAAACAAGAGATGATTTCACGCAGATTTGCGCAGATTTAGGCAGATTTCGCAGATAAAACCCTATTTTATCTGCGAAATGCGCTATGGTCTGCGGACATCTGCGTGCTTATGTTATTTAAACGAAATCATTATTCCGCCTTTTTCAACAGTCGTTTTCTCCGCTACCAAAATCTTATCAACGGTAACATTTTCGGGAGCTTTGATGACATTTTCCATTTTCATTGCCTCCAAAATCAACAAAGGTTCGCCTTTTTGAACAGATTGCCCTTCTGTGACCAAAATGCGTTGAATCAAGCCCGGCATAGGAGCTTTGATAGCCTCTAATTTGGTTGCCAACATTTTGTTTAAGCCCAAAGACGCTAAGAGGATCTCCGTTTGCGAACGCAAAGCAACGCTTACTTTTTTGCCATTTATAGTCAAAATGACTTCCTTATTTTCTTTGTCTATTTTGTGAATTGCCACTTTAAAAGAGGCATTTTCGCACAAAACATGCTGCAAATAGGCATTTTCTTTATGTATATCTGCCGTTATTTTTGCGTCATTGATAAACGTTTCGCCTTTTTGAAGGGCTATTTTGTACGTATTTTGCTGGTTAATGGTAGCTTCGGTCATAAGCAGTTGAAAGTTATAAGTTCAAAGTTGAGAGTTAATATAAGTTACTCATAATCAATAAGATATATCGACAAATATAGGTTTAGATTATTTCTCACTCGTACTTAATTAATAATATAAATACTCTTCTGACAATGCAAAAGACACATATACAAGTTCAGACGTGAGTTGCGGATTGGCAGTAAGATAGTTTGTCCACCATGTTTTTTCGGCAATCGAAGGCTCACGCACATAAAAACGCTTGTAGGTATTGAAAATAAAAGTCGCTAAATCTGCCCGCATTTCCACATTTGAAGGCAATTTCACGTCCGGGCGATTCATCAAATTGCTCACAACTACCTTATGCGCAATCTCTTTGTCGCCAATAGACATTATACATTTGCTTATCTCAAACAAATCGGAAGACGGGAGTGCCTGCTGAAATAAATTGGCGTAGAGAATCGAAACATATTGTTCCTCCGTTTTGCGCTTCGTTTTTTTACCCGTAACAGAAGAAATCTCTGTGTCATTGAGTTCATACAGGTACGCATTTTTGTCTTTCTGGCAAGCCGAAAGAGCAAAGAAAAGAAGAAAAAGATATATGACATTGCGCATATTGAGGAACTTTGCGTATTTAGGGTGGCGCACTTTTGAAAAGTGCGCCACCCTATATGATAGATGCACAAAGTAAGGCTTTTTTTAGCAAGATACCAAAAAATATTTCGCCTATACAGAGCTAAAATACCTAAATTTGTATAAATTTTCATAAAAATGTCCTTAAAAACAATTCACATTCCCTCAAACGGCTTTCAAGGATTCCTACCTGCTGTTATCGTAGGTATTTTGTTAAAAATAAGCCTATTTATTCCCATATTTGCGCAGCCGCAACCCAAGTTCTCGGCTTATGGAGACATTCACACGCCTTCGGGCAGGCTCCATATATTGTGGATTTTTGTGCGTTTTGAAGACAAATGTATAAATGGCAGAACGCCCGAATGGATAGATACCACCGCAGAAGGCTTTTTGCCCAAAATGGCTGCAGGGGGGGAGGTCAATTTGTTATTAGATGCCAACCCCGAAACCTTGTCGCAGCCCAATCATATTCGCAACATCAGCGATTACTATTATCAAAACTCCTACGGAAAGTTTCTCCTAACAGGCGACATTTTTCCCTGTCAAGTGCCTGTAAAATACATTCCCGATAATGCAAGTAACTTTTTTGCGCGTCAAGGGCAGATGAATGAGGCGGCAGTCAAATGGATAACAGAGCATTATCCCAATTTCGATTGGGCGAAATATGACCGCCGCAAAAACTCTCCCCGTTTTGTCTATGACAACCATCATTCGCAGCCTGATAGCGTGTTAGATTATGTAGTTTTTTTGTATCGAGATGCAGGTGGAACGGGCATGGGAAGTAGCGGGAGTTTCAAAGTGCCAGGCACCCCTTATTCTCTTACAGCGGGGCATACAGGCATCAAATGTTATTGGGATGATGCGCATAATTGGGAGTATTTTAAGCATGAGTTTTCGCATAATTTGTTCAGTTGTCCGCATTATATGGGCGCAAATGGCGCATCAGGCGATAAATTTTACCTCAATCAAGGCTGGGGGCTAATGTCAAATACCTGTGTGCCTTTTATGACAGCAAACGCTTGGGAAAAATGGTGGCTCGGTTGGATGCAGCCGCAGGAAGTTACTATAAATGGAACTTATAAGTTAAAAGATTTGACCGCAGGAAATGATGCCATACGGATTCATATTCCGGGTACGCAAGATTTTTTGTGGATAGAAAATCATCAAAAAATAAATCATTGGGATAACAAACTGTTTTTCAATGGTAAAAGCACCCTCGCCCCTGTGCAAGTAGAATATCCCGAAGTTGCCAAAGGGCTATATTTATTTGTTTCTGCTGAGCCGGGAGCCGATAGGAATAAACCCACTCTTAGCCCTTTTAATCCCAAACATGCCAATCTGTTTAAAATGTATAATGGCGAAGGAAACAGCGATTATGTGTTTACGGGCGACACGATTAAGGGGGATTACTTTGATTGCCCTGTTTGGCGCAAAGCAGCGAACAATCCTTTTGCTGGACAGAATGATTTTCAGGCAATTAGGTACGATTTGCTCAAAAATGGAAACCTGGGATATAGGGAAATGCATGGCAATTTAGATGCTAAGGCGGGGCAGCAGTATTTGGTCAATGCTTTGCAATATGAAGGCAAAAACATATATGGCATGAATATGTTGGGAGATGAGTTAGATGCCTTTGATATAGGGGACGAAATCGGCTTGTCGGGCATTGTGCCTGTGGTCAATTATCCGACCTACCTCCTCAAAGACGAAAAGCTAAACCCCTTCATTATCAATGGAATAACTATCAAAATTCTGTCTATAGATGAGGCAGGAACTTATACTTTAGACATTCGTTTTGACGATTACACGCTTCGGAAAAGCCAAAGATGGTGTGGGAATTTGTGGCTTCCTGCGGCAGAATTGAGTGCGCCGCGTGTCTTGGCTTTGCAGAAAAATACGGTGCTTACCTTAGATTTGAGCGGAACAGCAGATAGAAATACGGCTCACCCCTTGACGAATACGTTTGCTAATCCCACGAATTTGAAAGTAGATGCGCAAAACACGATTCGGATAGAAAAAGGGGCAAAAATGATAATGGATAAGCATAGTAGATTGGAATTGAATGGGAATGCGTTTATGGTGGTGGAAAGCGGCGGCGAGTTGCGGGTAAATGAGGGGGCAGAAATCGTGATGAATTCGGGTACACGTATTTTGGTCAAAAAGGGCGGTAAGATGACGGTTTCGCCAAACGCGCGTTTCAAACAGTTGGAAGGCTCGTATTTGGGAACAGAAAAAGGCTCAAAAGTGAAGATGTAGGGAAATCACCACAGATTAACACAGATTTTCACAGATAATGCCAAAAATGCGGTAAGCTATTCAAAAAATCCTTACTTTTGTCGGCACTATTCTCAATTTTTAATTTTCAATTCTCAATTTATGAAACGGATTTTATGTTCATGCTTATGTCTATTTGCTTTCATCAGCAGCGTTTCGGCGCAGGAAACGATGGAACTCATGATTACTTTTGACAAAAAAATGCTCCCTGTCAATGCGGTGCAAATGAAATTGTCGGGCAGCGAAAAAGGCGCGGAGGCGATTTTGTTTGAAAAAATGCACAAAGGCTCTGCCATGAAGCCCAAAAAAGAAGGCGATGTAATGGTCATTCGTGGCGCAGTCATTCCTGAAATCTCACAGACCAAAATGGATTATTCTTATCGCGTAGATAAGGCAACTACGGGAAGTACCCTTACTTTTTATGCTTCTTTGGGAAACAATAACTACATTCGCTCGGATAAATACGCGACAGAAATCGAAAATGTGAAGAAATTTTTGGCTTCTATCGAAAAAGAGTTGAAAGTATTTGACCAAGAAGCTCTCATCAAAGGGCAACAAGAAGTGATAAAGAAAGAGGAAGGCAAGGTCAAAGAGGTCGAAAAAGATGCGGCTGATTTGGACAAAAAACTCAAAGAAATTCAAGCGCAAATCGAGAAAGCGCAAAAAGCGGTTCAAGATGCAAAAGGAGCTTTAGATAGCGAAAAAGCGAAATTGCAAGGATATGAAACGACTTTGCAGGGCTTGAAGGGCTAACTACGAAGCGGACGCTTCAACAAGAGGGTACAAGCGGACGCTTGCACCAGCAGAGGGTGGCGCACTTTCTAAAAGTACGCCACCCTTATGGCATTAAGTTGTAGCAATTAAATGAGCTGTAATAGTTTGATTATTAATATATTATACTAAAATATCTTTGCAAAAGGTATGTATTTTGCCCCCGTTTGCACCTCCGCAAACAGGGCTTTTCTGCTATACCAGTTCTTTCAATTTTTTGAGGATAAAAACAATTTGTTGTAAATCGGACTTCTTATTTGCATCAAAAGCCAAGCTCATACAATATTTATTGCCATTTAACACTGTAAAATTCCAAATACTGCCCACAAGCCAAGCCCCATACAAGGGCTTATCATTGTTGTTTTTGTGTTGTGCTATCAACATAGCTGCCAGCATCTGCCCTTCGGGGTCGTTTCTATCTCCCTTTTGTTTCTTGTATTCCTGTAGAAAAAAATAAGGGGCTTTAGGCGTAGTAAGTCCTTTAGGCGTAGCAACCAAACAATCGCAAATAACAGAAAGTTTGTAATTGCCAATAACAGCTGTCATACTTCGTTCAAAAAAAGTGGCTACCTTATTTTCCTGTTCAATGTTAGCAAGCAAAAAAAGATGGCTTATAAACTTCATTTTCAGTTCCTCTTCGTTCCAACCCCCTATCTTAAACATAGCTCTCTCATGAATGACATCTAATAGATGTTGCTCAAAATCATCTAAACTGCCATTTGCAGATAGCCATTCCTCAAGATGCGTACATTCATGCGTGCGCACCAATTGAAAAGCCTCTAATAAGGCATCTGTATCTGTTTCTATTCGCTCAATTTCACTCATAAAGGCGTGTATATTATTTTGTTCCTACAAAGATAAATCTATTTTTCTTATTTTTTCCGAAAAAAACCAAATTTGTGCTACATTTTCCTTTTTTAAAGTATAATCTCTTTAAAAACCAAGATATGGAATAGAAAATAAATAACATAACAATTTCATTTTGGGGATTTCTTAGTGCCGTAGGCACGAAATATTTATAGCCCCCCCATAATCCCCCCCCAATTTATTGCGTTTCTCGTGCAAACGCTAAAAAAAAAGAGGGAGGGGTTGGCATGTTTTTTCTATAAATATCGCCGTCCCTACGGGAC
>JAYUZN010000056.1:0-3046 GCA_043751755.1 Bacteroidota bacterium
GATGGTTTTGCTTATCCGCCAAATCCCTCCAAAAACCAAAAAACGAAGGTGTTATGGCTGTTTAATACAGAAGAAAATTATACGGCGGTTTATCCACAGTTGAAGCATCTTGGGAAAGGTGCGTTTGTGAAGGAATGAAAAGCGGTAGGTTTATAGCGTTGGCGCACTTTTTAAAGATGCGCCAACCTATTAAGCGTAAATTTATGAACGCATTTCCACTATCAAAGCCTCTATATCCACCTCAATTTGCTCAGGCAAATGGGCATTATCAAACAACTCATCTATCTTTTTTACCTTATTTTCTATAGACAAAAAAAGCTCGTGCAAATCCACCTGCCCTTGCCGAATCGCTTTGAGATAGTCGGCATCTCTGCCTGTGCGGTCAATATGCACCTCGCCGGTCGTAGCAATTTCCTCCGCCATATTGACCAAACGAATGGTGTGCATGAGATTTTTCACATCATACGTTTTTTCGCCATTGTCTATATAACGTTGTTTGTTGCGCATTTCCTTCGCTTTGAGGTAGTCGCCATACTCTTTGCAATGATGCGAATAGCCATCAAGATTGTACAAAACGGTCGCAATCGGCAGCACGCCTATTGGCGTTTCAGAAACGCGCAAATTATTGCTGTCATCTACCGTAATTCCACGCGGATTGTTTTGCAAGAAAAGTTGATGCCCTTCTTTTGTGTGTTGTAGCTTGGTTAAAACGACTTCTGTTTGAGATAAGCCTTTGATTTCCAAGTATTCCTCTAATAAAATAACGCCTTGTTTTTGGGTAGAGGCTATCATTTTTTCGTCTAAAATAACCCAACAAAAATCCAAAGGATTGAGGCGTTGCATGTCTTTTTTCTCCCATTCTGCCCGCCTATTTGCTGTTTGTGCCTTCGTCAATTGCTGTTTTGCATAGCCCACAAAAGGCACTCTACAGGCTTTTGATAGGAATTTTTGGCGCATTTCTCGCAACTTTTCAAAGGCTTCAGACGTTTCCAAAATACACCTTTCTGGAGTCCACAGGAGTTGAAAAACGGTGGGATTGCTTTTTCCCAATAAATGAATAAAACGCCCAATCTCAAAATCGACTTCATCGCCTTTTGCCTTTACAATCGTGTCTTGAAAGCTGTATTTTAAATAGCTTTGCAAGGGATATTTGAACACAGACATGGTGTCTATGTCCGAAGTTGCTATGTTAGTTCCGTAGGCATTTGAGCCTACAATGGATTTGAACAGTGTTTGCATGTTGTTTTGGGTTTAGTTCATAATTGCATTATCCAAGTCAAACGCAGATTTTTGCAAATAGTTTCTAATCTGCGTAAAACGTACTACGTTGTGTTATGCGGTTTTTCAAATAACGCCATTTTCTTTTTGTTTCTGCAAGAGAAAAAGTGTTACTTTGTGCAATATATGGGATATGCCTTACTCAGGCTAAAGCCTAAGCTACAAGCAACGCAAATAATGCGTAACAAGCACTTACAGTATCCCCACGCTAAACAGAACCAACCATGAAACACATTTTTCTGTTCCTTATTTCTCTTTTTTTGCTTGAAACTACTGCCTTTTCGCAAGCAAAACCTTTCGCAAGCTATGTACCACCCATAAAACAACCCTTATTTGGGCTTAGGTTTCATTTCATTTTCTCGACCGCCACAATCCCACTCAACACCACGCCCGGAATCCCTTGCCCAGGATAGGTGCTATCTCCACATATAAATGCACCTTTTCCGTCAAGACGTGCGTCTATCATTTGCCAAGGTTTGATGTGCAGATATTGCGGATAGCCACCCACAAATCCCCATTTGCGAGAAGTCCACTTTTGCCAAGATTTGGGGGTAGAAGCATGGTGAAAAATGAGGTCTTTGCGATAAAAAAGGGTTCTTTTTTCCAATATCTCAAAAATTTCTGCTTCTATTAGGCTTTTGTCTGTGATAAAGGTGTGCGCAGGGTCGGGAACATGCGTAGAAATGTTGATAACTATCTCATTTTCTTTGCAGCGCAACAGGTCATTTGAACGGCTTGTACTCACAAAAATGCTGTGAGAACCTGTGTAAATCAAGGGTTTTTCTAAGTGAATTTGGTGATGAATACAGGGAAAATCTTTTTTTCTATGAAAAACAGCCCCCATTGTAAAAGCCCCATTTACTTGTTCAGAAGTGAAAATTTTGGACTGAAATTTAGCTTTTACTGCATCATTTTCAAAGATTGCTAAGGCATCATTTATCGGAATGGCAAACAAAACCTTATCACAAAGATAGTTTTGGGTAGGCGTTTGAACCAAATAGCCTTTTTTTTGAGGGAAAACCTTTTGCACTTCTGTTCGTAATTTCACTTGCCCACCTTTTTGCGAAATATATTCCACAAAAGGTTGCACCATGTTGAGCAAACCCCCTGGCACATAATAATTGTCAAAATTGGTATAACATAGAGCAGTCGCACCAAAAAGCATATTTACTTGTGCGGCAGTATTTTGCGCCGTTATCAGCAGTTGCTCATTCACAAATGCCTGAAAATCAGCATTTTTGTCTAATTCATATTTCTCCAAAAGTTGCTGCACAGACATAAAGGCATATCTGGCATACAGCAATTGAAATGGGCGAAAATTGCGCACTAATCCCCACAAATCGCGGAAAGAAGACGGCGGAAAAGTGGTTTGTTGCAAAGAGATTTTCCAAACAGCTTGGCTAATGTCCAAACATTTTTCCCAAAAAGGGCGTTGATTTTTTGCCCCAAAAACCCTTTCTGCCTCCGCAATCCATTCGTTAATGTCTTGAAAACGGGTGATTTCTGTCCCATTTTGCAAATATACTTTCATAGGGATTTCCAACTTTTCGGCAGGGAATTGAATGCCCGTTTTGTCTAATACATAGCGCAAAGGCATATTTTTGTCTAAGCCCACCAAAGTCGTTGCGCCACTTTCAAAGATATAATGCTTGCGAGGATAGGAACTCGAACAGCCTCCTGGCAGCCAATTTTTTTCCAAAATGGTAACCTTTTTGCCTTGCTCTGCCAACAAAGCTCCTGCAGTAAGCCCAGCCATACCTGCGCCAAT
>JAYUZN010000057.1:0-6308 GCA_043751755.1 Bacteroidota bacterium
AGGTTGTAACTTGGGAGGCGAATGGGTTTATCCAATTTCCCACTCAATTTGAGGTAGGCAATTATTGACCCCGAAAAGGAGATACTTCCTATCACCAAACCTGCCATAATGAAGGAAAGCGCGGAAATATTCCCTTGATTTTTGCCAAATTCGCTCAAGCCAATCAGAGCCGCACAAGCCCCTCCTGTCCCATTGAACATAGAGACTAATTCGGGAATTTTGGTCATTTGAACGGTTTTAGCGGTAGTCCAGCCCGCAATCGTGCCGAGAACAATGGCTGTGATGATGAGTCCATATATAATGGGCGAAACGACTTCGTGGAAAATAATCGTGCCGAGAATGGCAACTGTCATGCCTACCGCAGCGATTCTGTTGCCTTGTCGTGCGGTTTTGGCGTTGCCCATCATTTTGAGTCCTATGATGAAGGTAATAGAGCCGATAAGATAGCTGATTTCTAAGAGTGCTTTCATTATATGTTTTGATTTGGGCAAAACCGCTTCGAGGGTCTGCGACCACTCGAAGGGTTTTTATCCTGAATAGTTAAGTTATTTCTTTTTAAACATTTCTAACATTCTGTCTGTTACGACAAATCCGCCCACCACGTTCAAGGTTCCCAAAATGACTGCCAAAAAGCCCAAGCCTAATGCGGGAATGTTATCCGTATCAAGCTCCAGCATGACTAAAATCGCACCGACAATAACAACGCCATGAATGGCATTTGCGCCCGACATCAAAGGCGTGTGCAGGACGGTAGGCACACCGCCAATGACTTCTATGCCTACAAATACAGACAGGAGAATGAAATACATCATGTCTCTGTTTTCGAGGATAAATTGATAAAATTGTTGCATAATATATTGAAAATGAGTGTGTAGGTATTTTTTATTTATTATAGGGACCCAGAAATTTATCTCCATTAAAATGGATTAAATGGTCAGGGTTATCCGCTATCCAAGCCTCTGTTTCCCAAGCGATTTGACTCGACCATTTTCTAAATTCTGCGCGATTCAAAAATGCTGTAACATAAATCATTTCTGCAGAACAATTTTGGGTGAGCTTTTTTAGCTCGAATAGCCTTGTTTCACTAATAGAACCGCTACTATGCACTGCCTCAATTAAATACAGCCAATTTTTATGCACATTGTAAGCAATAATATCAGGCAATTCATCATGAGAAAGTTCAAAGAAATTCAATTTTTCTAATTCCTTTTTTTCTATGTGCAGCATTTTATTTGCAGTATCTCCTATATATAACACTTGACAATCTTTTCCAAATCGAGGAAAAAATTCCTCAATAATCAACTTTTGTAAAACATTGTGTTCCCCCGCAGAAAGGCTTAATGCTTGCCCATTTGGAAGGAGAATAGCGACCTTTTCGATATTTCGGTTTCGAGATAATTCCTCTTTCAAGGTAGTTTTGCCTTCAAGATAGCTCTCTAATACACTATTCCATTTAGGAGTATTATACGTTTTGACTAACTCCCTAAAATGAGTTTCTAAACTGTAACCCCTTGTTGGGTCATTGGTTGCAGCAGCAGGATTGTCAGAACTATTTAAAACAAGTTCGGATAACACTAACATTTTCAAATCTTTACGGCGAATATCGTCATAAGAACCACTCGAAATATTTTCTTCAAAATGGGTATTATTAAAAATAATAATGTCTCTTGTTTTCAAAAAACGCTTTTCTACAACTTCTGTCCATTTTTTTGTAACCCCTGCTACCGCTAAAAATGCCATACCCATGCGCTCAAGTGTACGTTCAGATTTATGTTCAATAGGAATCCCAACTGATGCCAAAATATAAATGGCTTCTTCTATTATTTTGATAACAGGCTCGGATTTTCTGCTTTTAGGAAGATGCGCCATTAAAATAAAGTGGTTTGAAAGTGTTTTTGTTGCGTATTAATGTCAATTTCTCTACTATGTGCCTCGTTTAGTAAATAATTTTCAACGGATTTAGCGATATTCCACGCCAATAAAGGCGGAACAGCATTTCCAATTTGATAATATTGCTGCGTTTCTGTTCCTACAAACTCAAACCAGTCGGGAAAACTTTGTAAACGTGCTGCCTCCCTTATCGAAATGCGCCTACGCCTCCCATCTTGTAATTTTACGCGCTGCATGTCTCCCGTAGGAGCGGCAATATTTCGGCAAGTCAAAGTACGGGCAGGTTTATTTATAGCTAAATCTCTGGGATTCACACAACTTGATGCTTTTTCATAATTGGCAACATACCTATCCATCGAAGCTGTTAATATTTTGCTTTCATCTGTTATCGTTTCAATCAAATCGCCAATCGCCTGCCCTACACTTGTTCTGTAAGATTCTGTTTTAGGAAAAGTAAAACCGCCTTTATGCCCCACCACAAACACCCTTTCTCGATTTTGAGGTACGCCAAAATGCACTGCATTCAGCAATCTATAATCAATCAAATAGCCTTCTTTGCTAAGTTCTTGTATAATCTCATCAAGATACCATTTATTTGTATATAACAAGCCTCTCACATTTTCAAATACCCAAATAGCAGGTTTTAGCACTTTGACGGCATGTATAAAGGCAGGAAAGCCATTTCTCTCATCATCTATTCCTTTTTGATGCCCGCCTACACTAAAAGGTTGGCAGGGTGGTCCGCCTATAACTACGTCAAAACCACCCTCATATTCCGTAAGCAAGCCTAACTTTTCGACCTTGCAATTTCCGATTAAATTTTTGTTATAAGTTTCACTATACTTTGCCTCTATTTCGTAGCCAAGTGTTTGAAAACCAACTGATTCAAAACCCAATGAAAGTCCACCACAACCCGAAAATAAGTCTAATACCTTGATATCAAGGCTGCTTTTGGGGCGTAACAATTCATTTATTCTCTCCACATAATTTGTCATAATTCCTTGTCATTTGCAATTTATGCACAAAGATACTCATTTTATTTTATTTTCCCCCTTATAAACCACCAAGCTCCCTTTCGTGATTTCCTCCTCCATTTCCCACTTAAAACCCTCTTTTGTGGCTAAATGATACAAAAAAGTCTGGATATTTTTTGCATACAATTCGCTCGCATTCATCGGCAACAAAGAAGGAATATTACTTTCTCCAATAATCGTAACTCCATGAATTTCAAGGGTTTCATTCAATTTACTGCCTACCACATTTCCACCTTGCTCTACTGCCATATCCAAAATAACAGAACCAAATTTCATCATTTTTAGCATGTCATCTGTAACTAATACAGGAGCTTTTCTGCCGGGAATAAGGGCAGTCGTGATGATAATATCGGCAGCCGCTACGTGTTTTGCCACCAAGTCCTGCTGTTTTTTGAGAAATTCGGCAGAAACTTCCTTCACATAGCCGCCTTCTAATTTGATGGAATCATCTCCTGCAAGTTCGATAAATTTGCCGCCAAGAGATTGTACTTGCTCTTTCGTTTCGGGGCGAATGTCTGAGACTTCTACCACTGCGCCCAAGCGTTTTGCGGTTGCTACGGCTTGTAAACCAGCGACTCCTGCGCCAAATATGACCACTTTTGCGGGCTTAATTGTGCCTGCTGCGGTCGTCATCATCGGGAAAATTTTGCCAAGTTGATTGGCGCACATTATCACCGCTTTGTAACCTGCCAAATTTGCTTGCGAAGACAATGCGTCCATTTTTTGCGCACGAGAAATGCGCGGAATGGCATCTATAGAAAAAGCAGTTATTCCTGCTTTGACAAAAGCCGCCACGCTGTCAGGGTTCGTTTTTGCCCAGATAAAGGAAATCAAAACGGACTCTTTTTTCATCAAAGAGATTTCTTCTACAAGGGGAACATTCACTTTTAACACAACATCAGCTATGTTATACAAAGCATTTTTATCTGCCATAATTTCTGCCCCTGCTTCTATATAGTCTTTATCTGCGAAAAAAGAGGCTTTACCTGCGTCCTTTTCTACTTTTACTACAAACCCCTTCGCCACCATGTCTTTGACAACGGCAGGGGTCAGGGAAACCCGATTTTCTTTCCATTTTGTTTCTTTGGGAACGGCTATTATCATGGCAACTTGATATTTATGTATGTGGGAATGAATGAAATAGAAAAATATTTTGCGAAGGTAATATTCTTTTTTACAAAGAAAAAAAATATATTTAGGACTTAGGCAAAAGTTGTTTTTATAGCCCCGAATTGCACGAATTAACAGCCCTAAAAGGTTGCACGTACAACGGCAGATATCACTCATCAAAATCTATTTCCGTACTATCTCCAATATTTACGCTATGCGCCTTGCCTTTGAGGGTTGTGTCATTTCCCAGCACAGAATTATTGAGAATAATCGTTTCTAACTGCGAATATGCGCCAATAATCGAATTGCGAATGATAGAATTGCTGATTTGCGTATTTTCGGCTATTGCCACATAAGGCCCGATAATCGAATTGCGAATATTACAGTTTGGCGCAATATATACAGGCGGCAAAATGACCGTATGTTCAAAGGGATATTCAGGAAATACCGCTATTTTCTCTAACAAAATCTGATTAGAAGAGAGCAAAGACTCCCGACTGCCGCAGTCATACCAATTTTCCACTTTATAGGTTTCAAATGCCACCCCTTGCTCAATCATCAACATAATTGCATCTGTAAGCAGGTATTGGTCTGTAGGGTCGGTTGGGGGAAATTGCATGATTTTGGCAATAGATTCAAACAAAATCGCCACTTCTTTGATTTTGTACAAACCCACTAACGCCAGATTGCTCGTAGGAATCTGCGGCTTTTCAATGACTTTTAGGACTCCTGTTTTCGGCTCATCTAACACAGCTACCCCAAATTTTCGAGGGTCAGCTACTTCTTGCACGCCCAAAATATTTGCGCCCATTTTGAGAATATGATGAACATCTTTGCCAAAAATAGTATCTCCCAAAATAATGATAATTTCCTCATTATCAGCTACATAATCTTTGCACAAAGCCAAAGCATGTGCCAAGCCTCTGCGGGGTTCTTGCACCACAAACTCGGCTTTTAGCTTGTCTCCATATTGGGTTTGCACATATTCGCGTATTTTTTCGCCCAAATATCCCAACACAAATACTTGTTGTTCAATGCCTTCTGCCAATAAGCTGTCTATAATATGTCCCAAAATAGGTTTGCCCGCCACAGGCATCAGTGGCTTAGGTTGGGTATGCGTATGTGGGCGCAGCTTGGAGCCGACCCCCGCAACAGGAATGATTGCTTTCATGTTTTTTTTGTGTACCTTTGTGGAAAATTTCTCGTATTTCACGCAGATTTTCGGAGATTTAACCGCAGATTTTCGCAGATTAAAGAAAATAACTAGGGAATTTTCTCAAATGAGGTTAGTGAGCTTGCTGAACTATTCTTAATCTGCGAAAATCTGCGTCCCTATCTGCGAGAATCTGCGTGCCAAAAGTAAGCATTTATTGTGAACATTACCTCTTATAAAACACATTTCCGCGAAACCACCTCTTTAGCCTTCCCTATCGTCATTGGGCAGCTCGGACAAGTCCTCATGGGCGTATTAGATACTGCTATGATAGGCGTATTGGGCTATGTTCCCGTTTCCGCAGCAGGTTTGGCAAACAACCTAATCATTCTCATTATCGTTTTTGGGATTGGCATTCTCTCGGCTGTTCCCTCCTTAGTTGCTGCTGCAAAAGGGCAAAATAATCTTATTGCCTGCCGAGATTATTTGCAACAAGGAACCTATATTAGCCTCATAATGGGCGTTTTATTTGCCGCTATTTTTTACTTTGGCGCACCTTTGTTGCAATATATTCCCAATCAGCCGCCTGAAGACATCATATTAGCCGTAGATTTTATGAAAGTTATTGCATTGGGCATGCCTTTTTTCATGCTTTTTTTCGTATTCAAATCCTTTGCAGATGGCACAGGTAACTCAAAGCCTTCTATGTATATAACCCTTATTGGCTTGAGTATCAACTTCCTACTCAACTTATTACTTATCGAAGGGAAATGGGGATTTCCGCGTTTAGAACTCATAGGAGCAGGCGTTGCTACGGATATTTGCCGTTTTGTGATGTTTGTGCTTATGGCAAGTTATGTCCTTTTTTCCCAAAAATACAAAGCCTATCATTTGTTAGAAGGCTGGGGCAAATGGATAAAAAAGGAGTTGATAAAAATTCTGTCAATAGGCGTTCCTTCGGGCTTACAATACTTTTTTGAGATAGGAGCGTTTGCAGGAGCAGCCGTTTTGATGGGAAAATTAGGTTCAGAAAGCCGTTCTGCGCATCAAATTGCTATCTCAATGGTGTCTATAACTTATATGTTTGCGGCAGGAATTGCTGGAGCGACTTCTATCAGAAT
>JAYUZN010000058.1:0-3118 GCA_043751755.1 Bacteroidota bacterium
AGAATGGATATGCCAAACCGAAAAATAAAAAAATACGAACAAATCCTTTTAGGAATCCTCAACGAAACCGCGGCATTTCCTACAAGCACAGACACAAAATATGTCGTATTGACAGATAAAGTAAAGCATTTTTATCAATTGCTTTATTTTGGTTGGGAAAATGACAAGCAATTTTCACATCAAATTATCATGAATTTTCATATTCAAGAAAATGGAAAAATTGCAGTGTTAGAAAATAAAACAGAAATCCCCTTAGATATAGAATTGCTGAAATTAGGGGTTGAAATGCAGGATATTGTGCCTCTGTTTATTCCTGAAAAAGAAAGAATTTATTGGGGCTATGGCACTGTTTAGAGAAAATAACACATTAAACACTTGTTCTTTCTACCATGTATTATTTCGCATCTGAAGCCGCTATACCTATCCGAGCTGCCGCCGCCGAGTCTTCGGAAATGGTCAGTCAATTACTATTTGGAGACATTGTTATTGGCATAAAACAGACAGAAAATTGGCTTTTTATCCAACATATAGAAGATGCTTACGAAGGTTGGGTAACGTGTTATATGCTTACCCCTATTTCGGAGGAAGAATATGCCGCTATCAAAGCGTGGAAATATGTGCATTCTGCCAATACTTCTTTAATTTTACCCGATAATACAGAAATGCGTTTGCCGCTTGGCGCAAGATTGCCTTTGCAAGATGAAGCCCATTTTACCTTACACCAAAAAACTTGGCATCTATACGAAGGAGAAGTTAAGCCCATATTATCTTTTTGTTTTTTGTTAGAAACCGCCTACAAATTTCTCAATATTCCCTATCTTTGGGGAGGGAAGGGAGGGGGGGGCATAGATTGCTCGGGATTTACGCAAACCGTTTTCCGAATGTATGGCATTTCCCTCCTACGTGATGCCTCACAACAAGCCACACAAGGGCAAGAGATTTTGTGGGAAAACAGACAGCAAGGCGACCTCCTTTTTTTTGCCAAAATAGGAAAAACAAACCCCTCTCATGTAGGCATTTACGCAGGAAATGACACAATTATTCACAGTTCGGGAAAAGTAAGAGTGGATAAAGTGAACTTAAATGGTTTATATTCGTATGAATCCCAAAATGTTACACATACATTGCTCACCATCAAACGTTATTTCTCATGGGAATTACCGCAAGAACAAAAGTCTTAGTCCTGAATCACGATTATCAGGCTATCGGCGTATGCTCTGCTGAACGTGCGTTTGTGTTGGTGTATCTGCAAAAAGCCGAGCAATTGAAGGAGCATCCTTCGATACGGCTGCGGACGCTGACGGAGAGTTACAGCTTCCCGTCTATCATTCGACTGCGCAAATACATCGCGCTCCCGTACAAAAAAGTACAGCTTTCTCGCCAAAATGTTTTCAGACGCGACACAAATCTCTGTGTCTATTGTGGCTCGGCGCATCAAAGCCTCACAATAGACCACGTTTTGCCTCGTTCTATGGGCGGCAAAGACACTTGGGAGAACCTTGTAACCGCTTGCCAAAAGTGCAATGCTAAAAAAGGCAATCTCACGCCCGAAGAGGCAAATATGCCGCTTAGATATCGCCCTTTCAAACCGAGTTTCGTCATGTTTTTGAGCAATTTCTCTGGAAATGTGCTGGACGACTGGAAACCGTATTTGTATATGTCGTAAGGAAAATGAGAAATAAACTATTTACTAAGTAATTGATTTTCAATTTTATATATAATACATCTGTTGTGTCTTCTGACCAATACCCGATTTGCCTCTGTTGTGTCTTCTGACCAACAGGGGTTATTTTTTTTGTATTATCCGAAATCTAAACGGACTACATTGAGCGGACGCTTGCACCAGCAATACAACAAACATGATAACCTTGTTTATTTAGTCAGTACTACTTAATACGGCAATTCCGCCGCCACATATTCCCCAAGCTTACTAATATCATACAAAGTATCGCCTCTGTCATTTACTTGCAAGGAAAAAGGGGTAAACTTCGCCCCCCAAACAATTTCCTCATGCTTGTAGGAGGTGCGCCAATAAATATGTTGAGAACGGGTTTCGTCAAAGGCTTTGATGACGACCATAAATTCGGGATTTGCTTCGGGCATATCAGCTTCTGTTAAGCCGACTAAGGGACTTTCTTCGTCTATCGGGTGTACAATCGTCCAATTGATAGAAAGAAACAAAATTGTATCTCTTTCTAAGGTAAGGGTAACATAAATGCGCTTATTTTTCGGCTTGTCAAACATAGAAACGATGAGTTTTGCCTCAATTTCTATCAATTCGTTCATTTTGGGATTGGCGACTTGAAACATAAAGGCGGTGATTTCACGATAAGGCGCAATCAAAGCCACAGGGCTATAAATGAGCTTGGAATTGGGCTTGGCAAAACGCCCATACAGCAAGCCTGTAAAAACAGCAAAGCCCAACAATCCTAACAAAGACTCAAAAGCGGCTACCGAATTTGCGGCAATCCCTACGGGACTTATGCGTCCATAGCCTACGGTTGTGATGGTTTGGGCGGAGAAAAAATAGGCATCAAGAAACCAATGATGGCTGTTTTCCGCATCTATTCCTGCCATCGTTTCCATGCCAATGAACCAATAAATGCACGCAAATAGGAAATTGACGACCCAATAGCCTAAGACAACAATGGACAAGAATTTTGTCCAAGACATGTTGATGAGGGAATGAAAAACGTCTATTCTCTCCCAAATCGGCAGCCCTACGCGCTTTATATGCGTGCTGCCGTCTTTTTCCATAAAGCGCGCAGTTGGGATTTGACCCAAGCCAAAACCCGGGTCTGCTTCTACTTTGCGGTTGCGGTAGTTCTCACGAATGTATTTTATGGCTTCTTTTACCATGGTTAATTTTCGGATTTCTCGCAGATTTTCGCAGATTTAACCGCAGATTTCCGCAGATGATTGTACTGCTAACTGTTCACTGCTCACTGCTCACTGCTCACTGATGACTGCTCACTGACAAGGATTCTATTGTAGGTATGTACAAAACTTTTCAGCCCCACTTTTGCGAGTTGTTTTTGGAAACGAATGGCAGTATTTTTTTCGCCAAAAATATCTGCCACATAATATTTATACTTAAAATCCTCCGCTTCTGTTATCA
>JAYUZN010000059.1:0-2352 GCA_043751755.1 Bacteroidota bacterium
GGGGCGCATATCAGCCCTTTGTCCTATTATTTGAACTCAGGCTCTACGCTTTGCGCTTCGCAAGTCGTGTCGTTTTTGAATGGCACAAGCCCACAACCGCCCGGAGCTACAGCGCAATGGGTCGTTTATAATGCAAGTACTGCCTTTTATGGCGCAGGTTGGGCTTCGGCAAATGTGGCAGTCAATGGTTTTGGCACGTTTCAAACCAAATTGATAACGAATAACAATGGCTGCAAGGATTCCCTTTCTGACCCAACTGTTACGATTACGGTTTTGGGTCCTGTAGCTTTGTTTGGCGTTACCTCTATTTCGGCTTGCAAACTGCCCGAAGATATTTGCTTTATGGACACAGCAAATACAGGGGTAGGTATCAAAAGTTGGTATGTAAATAATGTGCTTATTGGCACAGGAAATCCGCCTTGTTATACCATTTCTACCCCCGGAACTTACGTTTTTAAACTCATTATTCAAGGGGCGCAATGCACAGATTCGCTCAAAATAAATGTAAATGCCACTCAAGTAAGTGCGGATTTTAGCGCAGATGTAACGGATATTTGTGCAGGTGGCTTGGTCAATTTTACGCCCGCTATCAATGGCTTATCTTACTATTGGGATTATGGAGACCCTAATAACAACAGTACGCAGATTCCGCCTTATTATCATATTTATGCAGACCCAGGCAATTATGAGGTGATTCTCTATGCGTCTGGTTCGGGTTGTCAAGATACTTCTGCTATAACGACCATTCAGGTAGGTGGGGCAAATCTCACTACTTCTGCTTCGCCACAGCAAGGTTGCGCACCTTTGACTACGCAGTTCAATGCTGGGATTGTCAATAGTTTTCCTGCGGGAACGCCTGTAAGCACTTGGTCATGGGATTTTGGCGACAATAGCTCGTCCAATCTTCAAAATCCTACGCATATTTATACAGTCGCAGGTTCCTATCAAGTTGTGCTATATGCTACAGATGCATACGGCTGTACAACCCACGACTCTCTGCCTGCTTTGATAGATGTTTCGCTGCCGATTGCCGCTTTTTCTGCCAATTTTCCGATAAATTGCGCCAATAATCCGCTTACTTTTACGAGTACTTCCACAGGGTTTGGAACGATAACCTATAATTGGTATTTTGATACAGGGGGAACGCCTACTATCAACAATCAATCTACGATAACACATCAATATACGGCAAATGGCACTTACACGCCAACCTTAATTATAGAGGATATTTTGGGCTGTAAGGATACTTTGACTTTGACCAATTATATTAATATTTCGCCCTTAGATGTGTCTTTTAACATCACAGGAACGACTATAGATTGCCCTCCTTTGACTTCTACTTTTACGGCAACGGTAAATAGTTCGCATGTTGTATCAAACAATAATTTTGTCTGGTATTATAGCGGTTTTACAGGCTACGAAGGCGTAGGAATCGGCAATCCTTCTCAACATCCCTATCTTGTACCGGGACTTTACAGCCCGACTTTATTGGTAACCTCTGATGCAGGCTGTTTAGACACAGCTATTCTTGTAAATGCTATTGACGTACAAGGTCCTACGGCTACTATCACTTTTTCGCCGCATCAGGCTTGTCCGGGCGAAACGATTAACCTCAATGCAGTAGGGACGGCAGGGGTCATTTCTTATACATGGGTTTTGCCGGGTTCCATTCCTAACAATCCTACAGGGGCAAATGTTTCGCTTACTTTTCCGCCTGCTTTCGGAGGAACCTATATTCAGCCGTATGTCTTAGTTACAGATGGAACCTGCGCTGTAACGATGCCTGCCTATGATTCTGTGTATATTTTTAGGCAGCCTATCAGCAATTTTGTAGCAGATGACACTGTAGCCTGTTTGCCAAGTACCCTTAATTTTACTGCCACAAGCATACAAGGAGATGGCGTAATGACTGCCTATAGCTGGAATTTTGGGGAAACGGCGGGCATTAATGCCACAGGTGCAACGGCTTCTCACGCCTATAACACAGCCATCGGTTTTTATACGCCTTATCTCATTACCAAAGATGCAAATGGCTGTTCGGATAGTTTGGCGAAGTTTGAATATATAAAAATAATTGAAAATAATCAGCCTCTTCCTGTTGCCCTGAAAACAGTATCTGTAACAGGAGATGCAGAAATAACCCTAACTTTTTCTGCTTTTAATAATGTATTGGGGGATTTTGGGCAATATGTGATTGAAAGGCAGGCAAATGGCGGAGGCTTTTCCTTAGTAGGAACGGTAACAACTTTGAACACGCCTGTTTTCATAGATAACACAGTAAACACGCTTACGAATACCTATTGTTATCGGGTAAAAGTAGAAAATGGCTGTCAAAATCAGTCTGTACCTTCA
>JAYUZN010000060.1:0-10937 GCA_043751755.1 Bacteroidota bacterium
GGGAACAAAGTAGCCGTACTTTCTACGCCAAGAGAATTATAGGTAATGCCATTGTTTTGCTTGATAGCCTGTACTTTATAAGTATAAACTACGCCCGGAATCCCCTCAAAGTCTCTATAAGTCAGGGTATCTTTGGGTAAAGTAGCAATAATCGCATCATCTCTATATACTAAATAGCCATTTGCATTATTGGAAGGATAAGTCCATGACAATAGCACATGATTTTGGGTGCGGGTAGTGGCATTGCTACAACCTATATTCCAATCCAAGCCTGTTATATTTTGGGTAGGAAGGCTTACAGATAGGTTGCTCACGTCTTTTATATCGGGAAAAGCAACCTGTATTTCTGTAGGTTGCGAATAATAGAAGGCATTTCCTACCTTCAATACCGCACGAATGCTGTAAATATATTGCTGATTGGGCAAGCCTGCATAGTCTTCGTAAATCAATGCGTCCTTTGTGTTGAGCGTAGCGACAAGGTTGTCATTTCTTTCTACGATATAGCTTGTATGATTGTCCCAAGTATGCGCCCATTCGAGGCGTATGCCATTTGCCAGCAATTGTGCGGTAGCATAACGAGGGGCTTCCAGTACAGGAAAAGTAACTTCAGAGCCTTTGAACGCAGAATAGGTTTTGACATTGTTCGCCGTTTTGAAGGAACGAACCTGATAGGTATAACTAATGCCCGGCGCACCTTCCATGTCATACACTATCAAAGGACTGCCTTTTAGGATAGTCGCTAACAATAGATTTGCTCTATAAACTTCTATGCCGTCATAGTCGTCATTTGCCAAACGACAAGTAAGGCTTACCCTACGTTGTGCAGCATCTGGGGTAGCCATAAAATAGCTAATCTTGGCAGGAGCTTGCAAGTTGCTTGGGATAGGCGTGAAACTTGAAGTGAAGTTTACTTGATATTTCTCATCTTGCGTATTGGTAATGAAGGTTTGAACGGCTGCAAGTGAACCCGCTACGTAAGGCGAAAGGCTTTGCGTAAGGGCAGTATTAAAGGCATCAGCCATGACGGTTATCGTTTGTGCGGTCTGCGCAGGAATAGAGATTTGATAAAAGCCCGTAGAATCTGTTTTTGCTCTGGCAAAAAACTGCGTAGCCGTAACATAAATATCCACTCCAGCCACACCATATTGCCCTGTTTGACTGTACACGCGCCCTGTCAAAACATAGTGAGACTTCGCAAGACCCAACGCGCCTACTCTTTGCGCAGTCGTGCCATATACGGCTTCTACTTGGTAAAGAACCGCTATCCCTGTAGAAGCACTTGTATCTTGAAAACTACGTGCCGTAGTAGGCAAGGTAGCCAACAAAACCGAATCTTTGTAGATATTGAAGGTAGAAAGCCCAAAGTTGGGATAATCCCACGACAAGCGCACTTGATGGGAAAGGTCTTGTGAGGCTTTGACGTTCGTGGGCAAAGGAGGGGCAGTAATCCCTGCAATGGCATTGCCCGTAGTGCTTAGGTTTGCAGAAAAGTATTTGATGCCATTTGAAACCCGATAAGTACGCACAGCAAAGGTATAGGTAGCAATGCTATTGGTAAAATAACGATAACTTGTTACTCTTGGGTTTAGGAAAATAGAGTCATTTACTGCCCCCAAAGTCGCTATCAATACCTGTCCATCTAAGTTGCGCACTGCGGCATTGTTCATGGCATTTGTCCAACGTACCCTAACTTCCCCTATTCTTGGGGTGGAACTTGTTTTGGTAGCCGATATTCCCGTAGCCACAGTTACCACAGGGGTAGTAATGGTATGGGTAGCAGGGCCCGATTGTGCGTAGGTAGAATCTGTAAGGATTGAATAAGACCTGACCGTATAAGTTTGGGACAAAGCGGCAGGAGCTGTTTTATCCTCAAACGTATAAGTACTGACTCCTTTTGGCAAAATCCCTATCAAAGTCGCCCCTCTATAGATTCTGTAGCCATCAAAGTTATAGCTTGCATTTTGCAAAGTAACAGGCACTGTCCATGTCAAAGTAATACTATGACGAGTAGTGCTTGCTGTGGCACTTATGGTAGAAATAGTAGGCAAAGCAGGGGCAAGTGCCGTAGCTGTAACTCCCACACTTTCATACGTTACCCCATCTACTACTCTTCTGTTTTTGATGCTGTAAGAATAAGTCGTGCCGGGCATAGCACTTTCATCTGTATAAGTCGTAACGCCCGCAAGCGGCGAAGTTATCAAAACGCTATTTCTGTATAAATTGTAGCCCAGAAAATTGGTACTGCTATTTGCCCAAGTCAAATTCACAGTACCCAAAGTAGCGTTTGGCGCAGCAGAAAGCGAAGTAGCAGCAGCTACGATAGGAAAGGCAAGGGTATCTTTGAGGGTTTTGGTCCAGACTGTTCCGTTTTGAACGCGATATCCTACCACTTTGTAGATATAATTCGCATTCGGCATACCTGTCAAATCCGCAAATACATAGTTTTGTGCAAGTCCGTTGCTCACATTAGAAACCGAGCCAATTAGCACATTTTCTCTGTAAACATCAAATAGAGAAGTGTCATTTGCGACCGAAACATATTGCCAATTGACAGATACTCTGTTTCCAATAGCCACAGGGCTAACCACGAAATTGGTGATTGCCAAAGGCGTATTGCTTACAGTGAAACCTATAGAATCTCTGAAATCTATATTGGTTTTGGCAAAATACGTATCTAAGAGCTTTATGGTGCGCTTGTTGTCATAAAAAGGGTGATTGCCGTAGGTCGCAGTCAATTTAAAATCCCCTTCTATGTCATAATACAAGCCCGTAAAAGCATAATTGCCATTTATATCCGAAGTTGTAGTAGCATTAAAGGTAGTATCTACCAGACTACGCAAGGAAATGGTAGCTCCTCGAATGGCGTAATTTCCTACATTCGTCAGCACACGCCCAGAGATAGCTCCCCTTGCAGCCACACTGCCCGTATTAGAAGCTGCTACAATTACGTTTCCGCTTGTAGCATCTAAGAGGGAAAGGCTATAGGTGCTATTTTTCCCATAAATAGGGCTTTCATCTGTATAGCTTGTAGCCGAAGAAGGCAAAGTTGCCAGCGTTGTGCCGTTTCTTTGTATTTGCAAACCATAACCATACGAAGAAAGGTTATTCCAAGACATATTTACTTTGTTGGGAAAAGCATTGTCTGTAGCCGCAAAATTGAGGCTTATCGTTCCACCCATATCACACACCTGCGAAGGAGAGGTATAAAGGAGGGTATTAGAATAGGTTTCTACACAATAATTGTAGCTTGTACCACTCACAATCGAAAGGCTATCTCCAGCTGTATAAACGTCTTGAAAGCTCACAACAGAGTCTATTTGCGTAGTACCTGCTATCACAGCCCGCAACGTTCCATTGCGATATATTTTGAAGGTTTCGCTGAGCTTAGACTTGTTTTTCCAAGAAAGTGTAACTTTATTCAAGCCATTGTCCGTAGCCGCCATTTGTACAGGCGGCTGAAAAGCCGTAGTAGTTCCTGTAGCCGTCAGCGCGCTACAATTTACTGTAGGCGCAGCCGAACCAATTTGGTAGGTATTTAAGGTATAGGTTTTGCTTTTGCTCGGTCCTACATAATGCAAAAAGCTCCCCACAAGCGGCGTATAATTGGGCGTTGCTGTATAAGCAATCGTAGGATTTGTATTCACAATCGTAGCAGCCCCATCTTGAATAGTAGCTGCATCTACAGCACTTGTAGTTCCTCCCACACTGTTCCACGTAAGCCAAAGCAGCATATTTGTTTGCGTAACGCCTACAAAAGAAGTGAGGAAACGGTTATTCTTGATTTCCACAGCCGTTCTCACCCGATTCCACAAGCGCAATTCCCCCAAATAGCCATTGGCATATTGGTTACAAATCGTATGAAAATTCCCCGAACCATTTTTCAAGGTTAAATACGGCATATCCAAAACACTGACCGTAAGCTCGCTTTTGAGGTCTCCATTTACATAAAGTTGTAGCTTATTGCCATTGCAAGTAACCGCAATATGTGTCCACGCACCTGCGGGAATCACCGTAGGAAAATTATAATTCGAGCCTGCTCCTGCCCCATTCGCGCCTCTGTTCAACGCTACGCCTATTTGTTGCGCATTTATAAACCGAATCGCCAAACGCTCACTATTTCCCGCAGTTATCCAGTTGCTATATATCTGCGCATTAGCCATGCCCGAATTGTTCAAAGTCCATGTTTCTACTGTCCAATACGGAGCATCTTGATTTTGATTGAGTTGTCCGTTGTCTATGCGATAGGCATTTCCTCCGCCACTATTCACCACCGCCCCAAAAGTAGGCTGCTGCGTTCCCACATATTGCGACAAATCAGGCACATCTGTTTGGTATAAAACCTGCCCTGTAGCATCTTTGAGGTCTAAATGTACCCCTTGCGGATAAGGTTGCCCGCTTCCATTGAACAAGCAATTATTCACAGGCAAAGCCCAATCCACTTTTATAAACGCATCATTATTGGCAGAAGCCGTAAGACTTGCCCCTGCAATCGTAGCAAAGTTTTGCAAATTCGACCAGTTGCTATAATTCCCTGTTCCACATTTTCCTCTTAAATAAAAATCATAGCTAATTCCTCCAGCCAAGCCCGTAGCCGTAACCGTTGTAATCCCAGCCGAAACCGAGCCTGTTTGCACCGCACTTGCCCCTACTCCCGAACCTGCAAGTACCACTCTCCATTCGTAGCCCGTAGTTCCCGATACATTTGTCCAAGTAGCCGTAGCCGTATTTGAGGTAACCGTAGCAATGGTATTCACCGCAGGTGCATTGATACAACCTTGTGGGCGAATCGTAATGTTGTCAAGTGTTATCGTCATTTGCGAAGCACTCGATTGACGTGATGCCAACCAGCCAAAGTAGAAATTCCCAGTAGTTGTAGGCGTAAATGTACCTGTATAAGTCCCTGATTGTGTGTTAAGTGCGATGCTTGTAATCGGTGTAACATTCATATCCGCAGGAGTCGGTGTTGTTCCCCAACTCAGCGAAAAAGTAGCTGCATTGGCACTATTTCCGCTATAGGTAAAAGAAATCTCATAAGGAACATTCGCCTCCATGCTAATTCCCCCCGTCCACAACCAGTCATTCATCACGTATTTAGAGATGCGCAAAGCACCACTATTTGTCTCCCAACTTGCGCCATTGTTATTTAAGTTTCTCTCCGTCCAGCAATTAGGCAAATTGGGGGCAGTTACGCCACTCAAATTTTCGCTTATCGGCACATTCACAGGTGCGCAACCCGTAGCAAAACTTACGGGACCTATCGCAGCCGAAGTCCCCGCAGGGCTGCTACACAAGGTCTGTATATATGCCTTGCACTCCGTAGAAGCAGGCAATCCGCTCACATTTGCAAAAGCACTTGCAGTCGTTCCCGAAGCGAGGGTTTGCGAGCCAGAGCTATTTGTTACCCACCAAGAGTAGGTAGCTACCACGCCTGTAACTGCTGTCCAAGTAAGTTTGGCAGAGCTACCCGTTATAGAAGTAGTAGCCAGAGAGTTTGGCACAGGACACTGCGCCGATACGCTCTGGAAAGCAGCTATGTTTGCTACCCAAAAAACGACCCACATAGCGACAAAAGGAGGACAAAGTCGTTGTGGAAATTTGGAAATTTTCGACATAATAATTGGAATAAAAAGTATGTAGCTGGTAGTAATTCATGTAGTTATACTTTACATTATTTAAGAAAGTACACTTACTAAAAGTAAATACGGCGGCAAAGGTAATCAATTTATCTTTACTGTGTCAATCAGGGGAAACCCTTATATTTCATATTTAAGTAGTTGAAAGTTATAAGTTGAGAGTTGAAAGTTAATATAAGTTTTCTGTTGTGTATATAATAAAAAATAAGTCTCTATATTTGGGCGGTATTTTGAATAAGGAACGAAAATAAAACAACTTGACATTTTTCTCACCACTAAGGCACTAAGAACCACGAAGCAATATCGTAAAAGAAGACATCTAAGCTACACTTTTTCTTTCTTAGTTTCCTTTGTGCCTTAGTGGTAAATTATCATTTTATTCTTTTCGTGTTCCTAAGATAAAACAATCCACTTTTTATGTACTACAAATTCCTTTTGTTTCTTTGCGCGTTTGTCGCAGTTATCAGCTTGGGCAGTTGTGAAGGTATTACTGAAGATAGGAAAAGCTACATTCCTAAACCACCAGAGCAGAAGTTAGACAGCATTGCGAAATGGTTAGATAATCCTCAAAACCTTGCAGATAGCAATTATTTAAGCATCCTTAATAGCCGAATCACGCAGCAGGAATCCAGAAAATTATATGACTCCGTAGCGCAGTCTATACTCTTTCATGGTGGGTGTCTTAACACAACGAGCCAATATAATTCTGCTTTTTTATATAGTACCCTACGTTTCCTCAAACAAAACGAAACGCAGCTATCGCCTAGATATATTTCAGCATTAAGCTACAATATTGGGGTGCAGTATAGAGCTGGGCAGCCTCATCGGGGAGATAGCGCTATCTATTGGCTCAAAAAGACTTTTTCTAAGGCTGATAATTACTACCTTCTACGCAATACAGCCAATGCCAAAACCGTTTTGTCGCGTTATTATCTTGAACATCAAGAGATAGACTCTGCTCTTCAATTCACACAAGAGGCTTTGGCTATCTATGAGCAAGTACGTGATACAGGCTTACAATCTTTGGCTTGGACTTATCGTTACCTTATATACGAAACTCTTAATGCTAACAGAGAAGCCGAAAATTGTTTGAATAAGTCCCTCTCCTTAGCTAGACTCCAAAAAGATACAAATGGCTTAATAAGTGCCTATATCAACAAAAATCTGCTTTTTCAAAAATTACACCCTATAGATGAAAAGATTCCAAAACAGATTGATAATATGAACCTTACCTATATAGACACGTTCACAAAGTTGTATAGGGCTTGGAAAACACCCGTACCCAAATTTCAATTCCATGTCTTTTACAATAAGGTGTATATTGCTGTGCTAAAAAAAGAATATTCGCAAGCAAAAACCTATTTGGATACTTGCAAAATGGCAGCCATTCAATCGGGCAGTGTTCAGTTCAATATAACGTACTTCATTATAAAAGCATTTTATGAAGTCAATGCGAAGGGGCAGGTAGAAAATATAGCGGAATATGAAGCTATCCTAACAGAATTGGAAATGTATGAGGACTTCTCGAATCTCTATTTCCTCTCGGATATTTTAGTCGAAAATGCTAAGTCAAAACAAGACTACAAAGAAGGCTTACATTATACAAATATCAAAAACCAAGCGCGAGATAGCATTTGGAATCAGCAAATGAGAGGGCAGGTATTTGAGTTGGAAAAAAAATATGAGACTCAAAAAAAGGAGCAGCAAATTCTGCTACAAAGCCAAACGATTCAGGCACAAAGAGGCTGGATAGGGGTTATGGCACTTTCTTTGTTGGGCTTAGGTTTGGGAATAGCCTTGTTTTTTTCTCGCCAAAGACAAAGACTACTCCAAAAAGAGCAGATACAGCAGCAAGTCTTTACAAAGCAATTGTTTGAAAATACGGAGGACGAAAGGAAGCGAATTGCGTATGATTTGCATGACAGCATAGGGCATGAACTTTTGAGCCTCAAAGTACAGACAAAGGATAGCCATGAAAAAATCGACCTTATTCTGGAAGAAGTACGCAATATTAGCCGCAATTTGCACCCAATAATGTTTGAAAAAGTGGGGCTACAAATAAGTGTAGAGCAGTTGGTAGAGAATTTTCAAAACAAAGAAAAATTGTTTGTAACAGCAGATATAGGCTACCAAACAAATACTTTGCCTTTTCAGGTGGAACTGCAAGTCTATCGTATCATACAAGAGGCTTTGTCCAATGTGAAAAAATACGCCCAAGCAAATGCCGCAAAAGTCAGTATTTCTACCACTTCCTCCGCCGTAACGGTCAATATCAAGGACAATGGCAAAGGCTTTGAGCTAAACAAAACCTTAGAAAGTGGCAAAGCCTTTGGTTTGTATAGCATATTGGAGCGCGGCAAAGCCATTGGCGGACAAGCAAATATCAAATCATCAGAAAAAGGCACAGACATTTCTATCTTAATTCCATTAAGTACGTAGTTCAAAGTTATAAGTTGAGAGTTGAAAGTTAATATAAGTTTATCATAATCAATAAGATATACCCAAAATATATATTTAGATTATTCCTCACTCGTACTTACGAGTGAGAAATAATCTAAACTAACTTTCAACTCTCAACTTTCATCTCAACTTTCAACTCTCAACTCTCAACTACTTTACATGAAAACGGTTCTCATTGCAGACGACCACCCCCTGACCTTGATGGGGACAAAATTGTATGTAGAATTCTTGGGCTATCGGGTAAGTGATACCTGCGGAAATGGACTTGTCGCGCTCAATA
This sequence comes from Bacteroidota bacterium, assembly GCA_043751755.1. GTDB lineage: Bacteria > Bacteroidota > Bacteroidia > J057 > J057 > JAAFHL01. The sequence goes on from JAYUZN010000060.1 coordinate 8,374, forward strand.
GCTTGCGGCAGGCTCCTCCCGATATAGCCCTCTTAGATGTGAGTATGCCCGGCTTGACAGGTTTGGAGATTTTGGACAAAATCAGGGAATACAAAATCCCTACTGCCCCCATTTTGCTCACCATGCACTACGAAATGTCTGTGTATATAAAAGCGAAACAGTCGGGCGTAAAGGGCTATTTGCTCAAAGACCACGCCCAAGAAGAATTAAGGGAATGCCTCGAAAAGGTCTTAGAAGGGGATTGTTATTTTAGCAAATATTTATCCGAAAAACTGCAAATAGACAGCCCTTCGGAGGTAAATAGCGAAATAGACAAGCTCACTTTTGCAGAAAAGAAAATCTTAGAATTGGTGGCAAATCAGCACACTACAAAGGAAATTACAGAGATGTTGTTTATTTCGGAAAAAACGGTAGAGAGTCATAGACGGAATATTATGCAAAAACTAAACCTGCCCAAAGAGAAAAATGCCTTGCTTATATGGGCAATGAAAAATATGCGTTGAGTTTGAGGCAGATAAAAAAAAAGGTTCTTCAAAAGTTATTACGGGCTGTTACAAACGGGGGCAGTTTGTGTCCTCACCATATCCGCACATCTGCGTGAAAATCAACCCTATGAAACGCAAAAAACCGATAATTCGCTGCCCTTAGCAAAACTTATCTTTGAACGGATAATACTTGTGGGATAACGATAGGCTTTTCTGTTCCTGAATATTGAATAATGAGTTGAAAATCAGCCTTTTCTATTTTATTTTCTTGCATAAAAACCTCAAAATCAAAACTCAAAGGCAGAATGACATGTCTATATTTATGATGGTTTAATTTCAAGGCTGCAATGAGTTTATTTTTCTGCGAAGCTGGCATCTCTTCCCCAAAAAGAAACTTAGGTTTTGTTTTAGAAAAAAGGAAATAATCTATATTTATCAATTCTAACATAATGCTATCATTTGGGTATTTTTCCTTTGCAAAAGCAAAAATAATTTCATAAACATCTGTTAATGAATACTTATGCAAGTCTTTTTTGGTTTGAAAAAAAGCCCCAAGTCCTGCCAAAAAATCGAAAATGCTATCATTTTCTGTTATATATTTCAAGGTAAAAATAGTCCTTTTTTTGTTCCAATATACTTCAAGTGCATGTTCTAACAATTCAATTTCGGCTAATTGCTGGCGCGAAAGGTACTTACTTTCTATGATTTGATAGGGCGGATTCGGGTCGTAAATGAAGCCATGCTGCTCGGCTTTGTAACGAACAGGCGTACCTTTGAGAAATTTGAGAAAACCTAATTGCAATTCTGGCGCAAATAACTTAAAAACCTCCTCAAAACTGTATTTTATATCCTCCCGATAATCCAAAGCCATGCCCACAATCAAATCCAAGTGCATCTCGACTTTATGCTCCAATTGCCGAATTATATGGGTCGTTTTTTCAAAACTTTGGCGGCGTTTTACCTCCAAATTTGCCTTTTGATTCACCGTTTGAATGCCGATTTCAAAGCGAAATAAGCCTACAGGCACTTTTTCGTTGATGAATTTGATAATATCAGGGTGCAAAATATCGGCAGTTATTTCAAATTGAAAGACATTTTCTGGGCGATAGTTTTCCAAAATAAAGGTAAAAATTTCTATCGTAAAATCCCTTTTTATATTAAAGGTTCTATCCAAAAATTTGATAACTCTTCCATGTTGCATCATATATAACAACATGGTTTTGAGGCTTTCATTGGGCAGGTAACGTACTTTATTGTCCAAACTCGCCAAACAAAACTCACATTTATAGGGGCAACCGCGCGAAGTTTCAATATATAACACTTTGTTATACAAGTCTTCGGGCTTGTCGTATTGATAAGGCATAATATTTTGGTATGCCTTCAAATCAAACATGGGGGCTTCCAAAGAAATCTGCACTTTTCCTGCCACTTTTTGCACCAAATTCGGCACATTTTCCAAATGTGGATAGTTCCGAATAAAGGCAGAAAAGGGCGTTTCCCCCTCCCCTGTAATGATAAAATCCACTTCTTCTCGGCAAATAACGTCCTCATAGTCATAGCTCACTTCGGGTCCGCCGAGCAGAATTTGTGTATGTGGATTCAAGGCTTTTATCATGCTTGCCACTTCCAACGTCTGCGTAATATTCCAAATATAGCAGCTAAAAGCCACAATATCAAACCTTTGACATTCCTGCGCAATTCCCTCACGACTTTCATTTATCGTAAATTCTTTCCATTCCAAGCCCTCAAAATCCTGATTCAGATTGTATAACAATCGAATGGCTAAGTTTATGTGAATGTATTTGGCGTTGAGCGTTGTGAGAAGAATGTGCATATTTTGGGAATAAAAATGGCTCAAAGGTAGCTTTTTTTGTTGAAACCTGCAAGCCATACCTGCCATTTTCTAAATGGCAGCTGTTTGGTAGCAGCGGACATCTTGAATCGGACGCTTGTACCAGCAGCGGTAAATTTTACCCCCGTTCAAAGTATAAATGCTATTTGTCGTTTGCTATGACACATAATTGTATATACCACTTTTTATCTGCCATATACTTTGTTCTATGCTCCAAATTTTTCAAA
>JAYUZN010000061.1:0-1685 GCA_043751755.1 Bacteroidota bacterium
GCGTGAGGCAGGGGCTTTTATGATGATTGCTTTGCCCAACATTGATAATTCCTTTACTTGTACGATTTTTATGCCGCTTGCAGGAGAAAAAAGCATTGAGGCTTTGGATTCGGAGGAGAAAATGAAGACTTTTTTTGCCAAATATTTTCCCGATGCTGTGCCTTTGATGCCGAGTTTGGCGGCAGATTTTTTCCGAAATCCCACTTCTTCGCTCAATATTGTGAACTGTTTTCCATGGATTGTGGCGGATAAAATGGCGTTGATTGGAGATGCTTGCCATGCGATTGTGCCGTTTTATGGGCAAGGGGTAAATGCGTCTTTTGAGGATTGTATCGAAATGGATAGCTGTATTGGGCAATATTATCCCGATTGGGGCAAGGTTTTTAGCATGTATCAGGCAAATCGCAAGGGCAATGCAGATGCGATTTCGCAGATGGCGCAGGAAAATTTTGAAGATATGGCGAAGTCAGGTATGCCCGAATTTCAGCTACGAAAGTTGTTAGAACATGAATTGGAAGTGAATTTTCCTTTTTTCAAATCGCAATATGAAACGGTTTCTTTTTCGCTTGAGCCTTATACAGAAGCAAAAGCAAGGGGCATTCGCAATCAGCATATCTTGACGGAGTTGATTCAAAGCCTGCCTTCTGTGCAAGATGGCGGGTTAGAAAAAGCTCTTTTTGTCCGTTCTTGGGCGGATTTGGTGGGAGAAATGGATTGGGAAGAGGCAGAAAAAGTGGCAAAAAGGTATTATGGAATTTAAGTTCACGAAACAGCCTTTACCATAAGTTTTTTGTTTTTTACCACTAAGGCACGAAGGAAACTAAGGAATACAAAAAGAATAAAATCATAATTTACCACTAAGGAAACTAAGAAAGAAAAAACGTGGCTTAGTTGCCCTCTTTTACGATATTGCTTCGTGATTCTTAGTGCCTTAGTGGTGAGAAAAAACTTAGTGGTTTGAGAAATCTGCGTGAAATTTACTTCAAAATATACGATATTCTCCCAAAATAATAAGCCCCATTCCAGCCAAATTGCGTCATATAATTGCCATACACAAAACGCCCCCAATCATTGTTGTAAGAATGGCTATATTTATCTGGATAAACATTGAGCAAATTATTCGAGCCTACTGTCAAGCCCAAACCTGAACGAAAACGATAGGTAAGCGTTAAATCTGTAACCGTTTTGGGCATAAATACTTGGTCTGCCGCTTCATCTTTGCCCGTAAATGAATTGAATTGCTTGTCCGAAGACGCATCAAGATAGGTTATTTTTCCAAAATACGTGTTCCGTAACATAGCCGTCCAGCGTCTATATTTGTAGTTGATGATAAAACTTGCCTTGCTTGTGGGCGTGCCTGTCATCAACAAAGCCTGATTTTGGCGATTGAAAAAAGCATCTTCTCTACCAGCCAATTGTGTAGGAAGATGTGGCGTAGAAATGGCTTTTGTTTGATTGAAATTGAGGGCAAAAGCCAGATTCAACTTGTGATTATCTGCAAAAGCAATGTTATAGGTTATATTTGCATCAAGTCCATAAGTGCGGGTGTCTATTCCATTTATAAAGAAAGAAGCCGAACCTGCGCCCACTCCTGCCAAAAGGTCGCGAATAGCGGTGTCTTGACTGCCTCCAAATTGCCCTGTAAGCAACATTCTGTCCGTGATAGTCAAGGTATAAGCATCTAA
>JAYUZN010000062.1:0-4316 GCA_043751755.1 Bacteroidota bacterium
GGTGGAATTGTGTAGTGAGAATATTGCGTTTGCGCAAATCGCATAATGGCTTCGCAGTTGGCGAGGTCTATTTGAATTTGGGCATTGTCTTTGCGCAAAGCCTCAATTACTGTGTCTTTTTGCTTTAGCTCTTGATTACAATCGTCCTTTTCTTGATAGACGTAACCGAATGCGCCAAACAATAGGAATAGGGACAGTATCGCCCAACGTCCATCCTTTTTCAGGACTTGTTTGAGGGCATCGCCCCCTACTTTGGTTGCTGCTTGTGTTGGTGTCTCCATTATCCGCCCATTACGTTAAAATCGTTTGATGCTTGTACAATTACTTTTGTTACGGCTGCCCCTACTTTGCGCTCAAAATCATCTATATTGCCTGAAACGTGGTTATTGATTTCCTTAACCAAACTTTCAATACTTATATACACATTCTTTACGCCTACTCGGTCGCCTTTGTCGCTGTTGCCTGGGCCGCCTGAGTCGCTACCTTTGTCTATGATACTGGTGCCACCGCCATTAGTCTCCTTTCCTGCTGTAATAGCAGTTGCTCCACTATTAGCGAGATTTGGGTCATATTGAGGACTCAATAATGAGAACCCCGTTTTAGGTTTCCATGACTTTGTGAAATAGGTAGATAATTCGGGCTGGGCATCGGGTCTCATTAGAGAGAAGGGTTTTGCAACGGGTTTTACATCCGTTGCATTTGCCGAGCTTATTTCTAATGCACCTCTTTGATAGCCTGACATAGCTGCATCTGCCATTTGACTACCATATTTCATTGCGAAGCCTATAGGAGAAGCTGTTAATAAACCTTCAGTAAGTCGAGTTGCGCCATGCTTTACCTTTGTCCAATCCAAATTCCACATACCTTCGATTGTTTCCGCAATTCCATGAAATACATTACCAACGGTTTCTCCTATACCTCTAAATACGACCATCATAGTATCGCCAAAACCTGTAATTCCCCCCCTGAACCATTCAAACTTGTTCCAAGCATAGACAACGCCTGCGCCCAATAATGCAAGTACTGTAATAACCGCTCCTATTGGATTGGCTGACATCGCTGTATTTAATGCCCATTGTGATACAGTAAGCGCACCATTTCCTAAAGCGGCAGATGCAGAAGATGCTGCTAAATACGCATTACGGATATTAGCAATGGCTACATAGCCATTGTAAGCAGCATAAAGGGTTGCTGCAACTCCTACTACATATCCCATTTCTGTGAACATTGTGATATTTTGCCCCACATAACTAATGACTGAAACGGAAACATCTACCACTTTGGTAAGCCCGTTGGCAAGGGTTCTGGCGGCTGGAGCAGCGTATTGAGAGGCAATATTGGCAAGATTCACAAAAGACTTAGATACCTGACTTGTCATAGGTTGTAAACCTGTGGCAAAAGAAACCTTGACTTTGTTATAGGCATTTTCCATACGATTAAAGCCCGCTTCTGTGGTTTCTGCTTTGGCTGCTAACATGCCTTTCGTGCCTTCTTGCTGCGAAACCTCATCCAAATACTTCATGATTGCATCTGCCTCCGTTTTTACCGTTCTGGTGTAGCCAGAAACGGTATCTTTGAGGGTAACAGTGCCGTCTTTTACGTTTTGTTTGCCCCTTATCCCAAACTCTTGCAACCTCACAAATTCCCCACCCATAGCATCTAATATGCCTTCGGCAAACTGGTCCATATTCTTGCCACCTGTACGAGCTACAATATTACCCCAGTTCTCCATTTTCTTCATGGTAGGAGACATACCTCCGTTAGATAGCTTTACAAAAGATTCGCGGGCTTCGACTTCGTTCAATCCAAATTTATTGGCAAAATCGCCTACTTGCTGTAAATTTGCGCCTGCTTTTTGCTTTGAGCCTAACTTATTCGCAAGAACCGCTTGCTGTGTCTCATACCCTGCGCCTGTTTTGGCAGCATCTATTGCAAATGAAGCTGCTGCTGCGCCTGCAATTCCTAATCCTACCCCAATGCTTGCACCTATGCGCCCCATACTTACCCCATTTTTGCCGAGATTTTGCATACGCTCTAATTGCCGTTCAGTCGCAGCAATTTGGCGATTTAAGACCCCTATTTCTCTCGCATTAATGGAAATATTACGGGTTTCGGTAAGTTTGTCAAGATGTGCATTTAGCCCATTGATGTTATTATTCGTAGAACTTATCTTTCTCTCGAAAGATTCAAGCCCCGTTTTAAGTTGCCCAAAGGCGTTTTTGCCTACTGAACCTATTTTATTCAGCGCAACCGACATCTTGTCTTTTACCTCTACCGTAAAGCCGTAAGTTACCATAATTAGATAGGACTAAGTTTTTGAAGTGTCTCGGATTCAATCAGCCAGCGCATTTCGGCGCAAATAAGCGTAAGTTCATTATCGGGCAGCAAGTACGGGTCTATTTTGTAGAGATAGCGAATAAGTGCCATATCTTTCATAAACGCGTCTATGTGTTTGGAGAGGGAGATGCTGCCCCCCCTCATTACTCCCCCACTTTGCCGCAATAAACCCCCATTGCAGGACTTGTGATAAGCGTATTTAGTGCGTTGCAAAAGATGTCAAAATGTTCTGTTTCGTTCAAAATACGTGCATCTGATTTGTCGGCAATAAGCAAACCTCTCATGACAACCTCCTGCGCTGCAAGTGGGTTGGTTCTGTCCAACATCATAAACTGCCCCAAAATCTGCTTATTCATGGGCTTTAGCCAGCCTATGGCAAACTCTGTAATCGTGCCATTTTTGTCCACAACAGGAACAAACATAGGCTTTACTTTTGTGCCATGCAGCGTTTCAATGGCTTGGCGTTGTTGTGCCGCTTGTTGTTGAGCGGCTTCAAGTGCTGTAGCTTCCATACCTTAAAAATTAGTATTTGATATCGCCTATTGCAAGGTCGATTTTGTAAGACAATTCATTGTCGCCCGATTTTACACTGCCGCCATTGTTTTTGGGTTGGCATTGGATAAGGCGGTGAACGATAGGCGTTGTACCTACCAAATAGCTGACGATAACAATGAAGTTCAGATTCTGTAAGCGGCGATTAGGAGCTGCAGCCGTAAGTGCCTCCTTTTCTTCTATGCCAATGGTAATAGAACCTTCGCGGGTTATCTTACCTGTTGTGCGCCCTACTGGATTTGCATAGAATCCATATACCTCTGTAGTCTCCTGCTTTTCGTCATAGCTGATTTCTTTGACATTGTAAATGGTTATGCCATTTACCTGCACTTCTACAGATGCTGCACTGTGCAATTGCCCGTTGATTAAGGGAGTGCCGTTCATATATTTGTGAGATAAGAAAGTGAAATATTGAATTGCTCTGCATTGGCTATGTCCACCAAATTGACGGCTACGTTTACTACGGCTTTGTTGGTAGTGTTATCGAAGCCCAAAACAGGGTCAATGATAACTTCCGCACCCGACAACTCTGCGTAGCTCAACATATTTACCAAAATGGCAGTGTAGGCAGTTTCTTCCAAAAAAGCAATGGTACTATCCGACAAATTGCCTGTTGCAGGATTTTTGGTAAGCGGTCCATTCACAGAAGGTAGCAAGGCGGCATTGACCAACCGCCAAACTTTGTTAAGGGTGCGCACTCGGCTAATGCTGTGCAAATCCGTAGCTTGTGGGTAGGTGCAATTCGCATCTGAACGAAAATACGTACCATTACTGCCTGTGTATTTGGTCAGAACCAAATGTCGGGTTTGCTCAAAGTCGTCATATTTGGCAGGATTGTTTTTGACAAGCTCACCATCAGCCATAGCAGGTTCATCAAATTCGAGGTTATTCCCCCTGCTTACATTGAACTTTTGCACCCAAGCGATGCTCTCATTTACTTTTGCGGCTGCCATACACCCCAATACAAGCCCTATGCAACCTGTGGATTGTAGGAAGGTAGTAGCTAAAGCACTGCCAACTCCCCGTCCGTCTTGTGCAGCGCACAAAGCGAGATAAGGCATATTGAGTGCGCCCACATCCGTAGCAGCCCCAAAATGCGCATACATATCCGATTCATACACCATGAATAAAGGCTGATTTTGGGCAGCAAGTACTACGGCTTGCGTATGTAAGTCCAAATAGGTCGCCGAAGGGCTATAAGCCTCGTTACTATGAACCCCTACCTGACGGATTTTGCCGTTAGTTTGGGCTTGGACGTAGGCGATATAGTTATTGTTCGCAGGGAGTTGCGAAATCATAAAGTACAAATGTGCGCTGGGAGCTTTTTGGAAAAAGACATCGCAGTGATACCACATCATCGCTGTAAGTGGGTCGCTTGCTATAATACCATCAGCTTGTACTTGAAGGATGGATTTGTACAGTTTTAC
>JAYUZN010000063.1:0-1577 GCA_043751755.1 Bacteroidota bacterium
GAAATAGCATGGATACGGTTATGTGGACTTTCAAAGTCGTGGCGGCAGATATGTATGTGGCAGATAATTGGATAGATATAACCCTTGAACAAGGGGCAAAAGCAGAGGTTTCTACCTATTTGGTCAATAATAGGGAAGATGGCGTACCTTTGACCTATTCTATTTCCAATATGGCAACTTACAGCACTTGGTTAAGCAGCAAAAATACCACAGGAACGGTACTTGCAGGAATGCCTGAGTTAATCACTTTTAGCATTGATAGCAAAACACTGCCCATAGATAGCGTAAAAGCCTTCTTGAATGTGGTAGCAAATGGCGTAACTTATACAAGTGCCGTTAATATTAGGGTAAGAGTATTGGCAAAATCTCCGAATTGGCAGGTGAACACAGGCATATATGAGCAAAATATGAGCCTCATCTCCAACTTCAATTTCGACAATACTAATGTTCTTTCTCAAGATTCTGCGGATATTATAAGCGTGTGGATAGACAATCAGCCACGCGGCGTAGCCAAAATAAGCAAAATCACTGCAACTATCTACAATGCCCTTATTTCTGTATATGGAAATACGGCAGATGCAGGTAAGCCTTTGAGTTTCAGGGTTTGGGACGCTTCGACAGGTACGGAATATGATGCGCGTCCTGATGGCAATGCTACGGTTACTTTTGCGGCAAATGGAATAAGAGGTACACTTAGTACTCCTTTATTGTTAGATGTATTGACAGCGACCGACAAAGCCCGTTACATTCCGTTGAAGCAGGGCTGGACAATGTTCTCTATCAATACCGCTTCATGGAACAAGCCGATAAATGCTGCTTTGGCTTCGCTCAAATACTCACAGGCAGGTAATGTGATAAAAACGGCAAATAAATCGGCTTCTTTTTCTGCCAATACTTGGACAAGTGCTAATGGGCTTGACAGTGCGAATGTGCATCGTGGCTACCAAATCTATTTGCAACAGGCAGATACTTTGCGGATAGCAGGCGCAGTAGCGGTGATTAAACCTATAGCCCTCAATCAAGGCTGGAACTTAATAGGTTATCCTATGCAAAGCGAAACAGCGATAGGTACTGCGATGACCTTCTTAAGCACACCTGATACGATGTGGCTCAAAACGGTGGCACAAAATCCTGCCTATTCTGCCAATATGATAGCTAACTATTTTGGAGGAACATGGAAATATGCGTTCAACAGTGACATGCAGAAACTTCGTCCGAACTTTGCGTATTGGTTGAAAGTGAATACATCTGGCTCACAACTCAGATATCCAGGTTTTACGGCTGCGACTCCTGTAACTTTGCTAAGAGTGGCAAACAATGGCGCACAAGCTCACCCCGAAAAGCCAAATACTTGGGGCGTGAATCCTGCCAATTATGCTAACAATATGCTTATTAATGCTTCTATTAGCATAGATAAACAACAGATGCAAGATACAAGTTCTATGGTAGCGGCTTTTGTAGGAGATGAGTGTAGAGGTGTAGGTAAATTGAGTTACGTGGCAGCACTTGACAAATATCTAATGTCTATGTTTGTGTATAGCAACGAAGAATCTGAAGACGTAACTTTCCGTATATTT
>JAYUZN010000064.1:0-4291 GCA_043751755.1 Bacteroidota bacterium
CCGAATCTTTTTTTTAATCCCCAATTTATGGCTAATTTCGCCCCACAGGACTTGATTAACGCCGCTTAAATGGCAGACATGTTGTTATAAGAGTGGCTCACTTTTCAAAAGTGAGCCACTCTTATAAGGCTATTCCTTCTTTCCTTCCTTTGCTTGCGCTTCTATAACATAACGATTATAGCCATTTACAAGAGCCTGATACAGCAACTGCCCTTGCAATTCATAGCCATTTTTGGTATAATGTACCCCATCTTTGCCCAAAAGCCCAAATTTGCGCCATTGCTCCGCCGAGCCATAACCGCTTGTTATATCATACAAATTCCAGTAAGCAATATGATTGTTGAGGGCATAATTGGCAATTGCATCTCTTATGGTTTGAAAAGTAGGATTCACTTTTTGCTGACGATACGAATCGGCAGGAACCGTAAGCAAAATCGCAGCCTGCGGGCTATGTTCGCGAATGTCTTTGACCATGCCGTCTATTTGCTGCATAAAAGTAGCCTTGCTCAACCCTGCCCCTTGCGCCTCATTTGTCCCCATAGAAATAATGATTAAATCGGGGTACAAAGCTCCTAATTGCGAGGCAAAATGCTCGGCTCCTGCATAGTTATTATAAGTCGCACCATTGATGCCAATAGCATGATACAATACGCCTGGTCCGCCTTTTTCCAAACTCACGCCATAGACTTGAAAAGCATTTTGCCCTGTGCTGCTCGTCACACTTTTCAAATTGATTTCGTGGGTAGCATTTGCCATAAAAACGGTCGCCGTATTCTGGGCAGCTTCTTGCAAATGCGACTGAACAGCATAGACCTGATGCCCTGCCGAATCGCAAACCGACACATCACAACTTGCCTCATTTCGGTCATAAAACAAAACTGCTTGGTCAAAACTATAATCCAAATTGCCTCTATCTAAGGTCTTGATGCGTAAATTGGCACTCGGCTGCGTAGAGCGAATCGTCAAACCACTAATCCCAATCGGCAAAGCAGCATCACGCTGAATAATGCGCGCCGTTGTCCAGCTTGCATTCGAGGAACTATAATAATTGATAGGCTCATTTGTGCCAGCCACTCGATAAGGCGTAACTAAGCCTCGCCCAGCATTTCCAAAATCCCTTTGTATATTTTCCCGCACAATCGCCGTCATCATATCGGCTTGTATATGCGAATCGCCAATATGCACCATCGAAATCCGCGCCTCGTTTATCATACGTTGCTTATACAGCAAATCATAGACCGCTTTGAGGCAGGTATCATTTTCGATATTGTTAAAGGACTGATTTACAAAAGGATAGTTTACAGGAAGCTCATATCCTATCAAGGCTTGCTTAGGCGGCACAGGGCTTTGTCCAAAGCCTGTGAAGGTTGTAAGCAAGGAAAATAGGGGTGCTAAAAACAAGGTTTTGAGTAAGAAAAAAATACTCATATTCATAGAGAAAAATGATTGGCTTCTGGGAGGCATAATTTTGATAGTTTGTAAATGAACCCATTAAAACGCCAAATTACCCTTTTTTGGGATATTTTTGCAAAGAAAAAAAATATTTTTCTTTATTTTATCCAAAAACAGAAGCTATGTTAAACAAACATGATTGAAGTACGAAAAGCCATAACTCAATATTGGGCAAAAAGGTTTGCGCATAGCCTGTAATGAGCGTGGCTCACTTTTGGAAAGTGAGCCACGCTCATTACAATAATTATTTATTTTTTTCACTTTTTTTTGGAGAATTATAAATTTCTCCCTACCTTTGCACTCCCAAATACGCCGAAGTGGTGAAATGGTAGACACGCAGGACTTAAAATCCTGTGAGCTGAAAGGCTTGTGTGGGTTCGAGTCCCACCTTCGGTACTTTTTAGGAGCGTTAAATAATTGAAAATCAATTATTTAACGCTTTTTTGTTTGAGTTGAATACCTTATTTGCGTACCTTATTTTTCATACCTTGAAAGAATAAATCGCTTATTTTTCCTTATCTTTGCAAAAAATATTCTCATGGAACGCAAAAAAATACCAATCAAACAATCCGATTTCAAGACTATCATCATTAGGCATAAATGCATCCTTTTTATAGCAATTTATCAAACTAAGTATGAGCGAGAAATAATCTAAACATATATTTTCGATATATCTTACTTGATTATGATAAACTTATATTAACTTTCAACTTTCAACTCTCAACTTATAACTTTTCAACTACTTACTCAACTATAAATACTAATAACACAAATCATGTTTCAGCACTACAAATACACTGTCGCAGAGCGTTTTCTTCGATATGCGCAAATCGACACACAAAGCGACCCACTTTCCACTACTTTTCCTTCTACTGCCAAGCAAAAAGATTTGCTGCAAATATTGGCAAATGAACTGAAAATCATAGGTTTGGCAGATCCAGAAATGGATGAATGGGGCTATGTTTATGCCACTTTGCCCAGCAATACAGACAAAAATGTGCCTGTTATTTGCTTTTGTTCTCATGCAGATACTGCGCCCGATTGTAGTGGCACAAATGTCAATCCGCAAGTGCATCACAACTATCAGGGGCAGGATATTGCCTATCCTAACAATCCAGATTTGATGCTTAAAACGACAGAAAGTCCGCATTTATTGGCAAAAATCGGGCATGACATTATCACCACAGACGGCACAACTTTGCTCGGAAGTGATGATAAATCGGGGGTAGCTTGTATTATGGACGCGATTCATTTTTTGGTAAACAATCCTCAAATAAAACATGGCACAATCAAGGTTCTTTTTACCCCAGACGAAGAAGTTGGCAGAGGCGTAGAGGAGGTAAATATTGAAAAATTGGGGGCTGATTTTGGCTATACCCTTGACAGTGGTGATGCAGGGTGGTTTGAAGATGAGACGTTTAGCGCAGATGGGGCAAAAGTGGTCATTCATGGGGTAAGTATTCACCCTGGATATGCCAAAGGCAAAATGGTGAATGCTATGCGGGTGGCAGGACAGATAATTGCGCGTCTGCCTTTGACGCATCTTTCGCCAGAAAGTACGGACGAAAAACAAGGTTTTATTCATTTGACACGTATGAATGGTGTGTTAGAAACATCAGAATTGAGCTTCATTCTACGGGATTTTGACAATGAATTGTTGGCGCAGCATGGAGTAGAATTGCGCAGGATTTGTGAAGAAGTGGTAAGCGAATTTCCTGGAGCTACGATGGAATTTACGATTTCGGAGCAATACAGAAATATGAAAAATGTCTTAGATAATTTCCCACAAGTGAGTCAATATGCGCGAGAAGCGATTGAAAGAACGGGGCTGAGGGTTACACAAAAGCCGATTCGGGGCGGTACTGATGGCTCAAGGCTTTCGTATATGGGTTTGCCCTGTCCCAATCTTTTTGCAGGAGAACAAGAAATTCACTCTTTGAAGGAGTGGGTTTCGGTGCAAGATATGCAGCTTGCTGTGCAAACGATTGTGCATTTGTGCCAGATTTGGGAGGAGAAAACGTGATGCACTCTTGTCCGTTCCTTTGCGATTTTTTTGTTCTTAGGAACACGAAAAGAATAAAATCACAATTTACCACTAAGGCACAAAGAAAACTAAGAAAGAAAAAACGTGGCTTAGATGCCTTCTTTTACTATATTGCTTCGTGTTTCTTCGTGCCTTAGTGGTGAGAAAATGGTAAGTTATTTAATTTTTGTTCTTACCCGAAAAATGAATAAAAAATGGGGAAAATACGCCTATTTCCACCAACATGTTGTCCCTACGGAACAAGAAAACAGGTAAAAAAATAATGGCAGACATAAGGGGTTGTGTGCTTAACGAAATGGTTAAAAAAAGGGGGGGCTTTGCAAACAAACCCCCACTTAATAACGATTTCCGTATGCAAGGGTAAAGAAAAACAGTCAATCTGCCCAAAATCCCCCAAAATTCCCTACATTTGCCCCTTCAAACACAAAATATGTCCACAGAAATACAAATCTCCCTCCTTCCCGAACACTTAGACAACGAAACCGAAATTCTGCGTTGTATTTCGCAACAACTTGGCGTTGCCGAAAATCGCATAAAACACATTGCTCTCCGAAAACGCTCTGTAGATGCTCGCAAACGCACAGCGGTTTTCTACCAACTTCGCTATGAGGTTTGGATAGACGAAGAACCCACAAACGAAGTCGCATTTCAGCTGCCTCTTCAAGACGTTTCCCTCAAAAAAGAAATATACATTGTAGGTTTAGGTCCTGCGGGGCTGTTTGCTGCGTTGAAATGTATAGAATTGGGCTACAAACCTATCGTTTTGGAGCGTGGAAAAGACGTGCGCGCCAGAAG
>JAYUZN010000065.1:0-5021 GCA_043751755.1 Bacteroidota bacterium
TCTGGGGGGAAGTGGCATTGACGGGGCTATTTCTATTCAACAAACTATAGATGGAGGCTATATTGTGGGAGGGGGGAGTAATTCTTATGATGGAGATGTGACGGGAAATCATGGAGGGGTTGATTATTGGATAGTAAAATTAGCTGCAAATGGGAATCTCTCTTGGCAGAAAAGTCTGGGGGGAAGTGGGAATGATTATGCTACTTTTATTCAACAAACTACAGATGGAGGCTATCTGGTGGCGGGTTATAGTAATTCTACTGATGGAGACATAACGGGAATTCATGGGAGCGATGATTATTGGATAGTGAAGTTGAGTAAATTTGGGGTCGGGATAGAGGAGGCGAGTATGCTAAGGGATTTCATGGTGTGGCCTAATCCTGTTCGGGATGTTTTGTTTGTTGAGGGGGATGTGGCTAAGGAGCTTGTGGTTTTGAATATGATGGGGGAGATTGTGATGAGGGAGGAGATTGTGGGGAAGGAAGGGTTTGATATTTCTGGGCTGCCTACTGGGGTGTATTGGGTGAGGGATGTGGGTTCGGGGAGTGGGGCGAAGTTTGTGAAGGAGTAGGATTAGGTATTTTATATTTATATTTATTTTTTAACATTTAATTTTTTTTCATTATGCTAACTTATCAAATTTTTAACTCAATTCTTAGATTTACTAAAAAAGTAAGTAAAACATTCATTGCTTCTTGCTTCCTGTTACTTTGTTCTTGTATGACATTAAGGGCTCAATATGAGCCAAAGGCATATTGGACATTTGAATCTGGTACGCTTAACAATATTCCTTTAAGTGGCGGTTTTCCTGTTCCATTTCCTGCTGTGCTAAGACCAACTTATAGTTACACTCCCGCTACCGAACCTTATACTAAGAATAGTATTAACGGAGGAGTTAGCAATCCCTTTCTGTACTTTTATGCGAGAACTACTCCTAGCCTTATCCAAAATGATATAAGTGGGGGATTGGTTAATAATGCGTATAAGGTTGATGGTTTTTTGGGTAATACGAATTATATATGTAGTGAGCCATTTGATATTAATAATGCTACTGATGGCTTAACCTTAGAGTTTTTGATGAAAATAAACGAAATGAGAGGACGTATTTGGATTGGCTACAGTAATATATCCTCAGCTACCGCAAATTACTATGATGTGAGTCAAATAAGTCCGACTTCTGATAATCCCTCCATGAGCATTTTTTTTGAATTAGGAGAAGATTATATAGCTATTCCTGAATATAGACTTATTCCCGGTGATCCAGCTTCAGTTCGTAAAGTTATTCCCTTAAATGGGGTAGGTAAAAAAAGCATAGGATATTACGTGGATGGAGAATGGCATCATATAGTGGTAAAAAAAGACATGAATAGTGCTACTGACAATATTGAATTATGGATAGATGGGGAGCGACCTTGTCAAGACTTCATAGCTTCTCAAGACCAGACCATTCCCATTACAACAACCAAAAATATACTTATGACAGGGTTTGGTCAGCTTTCTGGGGAACTTGATGAAATAGCGTTTTACGACAAACCACTTACAGATAGATTAATATTGAAACATCGTGATAAATTAATGTCAGGAAATCATTTGAATAACACCGATTTTACAAACACCCCCCCATATACATTACCCCCCGCTTCTCCGTCTAATTATATCGGAAGTGCTTATGACCCATTTGAATTTGTTGCGAGTGATAATACCGCTACAAAGGCTATAAGACAAGTAAAACTATTCCCTATTCCCAGATTCAAACTGGGGCATACCTTAAGAAGGAATTCGGGCGGAAATGTTTCATTAGGCACAAATGCGATTATACATGATAGTTTAGATTGGTATTATAATGATTTTGCGGGCTGTACTACCCCCGAATGTGATGCGACTGGAGCTGGGGTTATGCACAGTAATAGCTATCACCCCGTTGACTTATACACGTCTTGGGATTATCATGAAGTGCTTGACGTAATGAAAGAAAGAGTTGAAAATTTTAATTACAATATGAATTTAGATATTGGAGATAATTGTAAAGCGTTTACAAATAACTATCATATCTTTAAAAATTTAGGCATAATTCCCACTAATGGTCAATATAATCTCGTAAAAAATTATAAATCTATAGATTTACTTGTGAACTATGCCAATTCTCATAACTATCCTGTTGAACAATTGGGCTTATATACGGCAAATGTTATTAATCAAACACCCGGTATTAGGGACCCGCAACTGCCGCCCGTGCCAAACGTCCCCCCCCTATACCTCGATTATTACGAAAAATGGCGAGCATGGAATAGTACCCTATTAACGGACGTAGAAACTCCTTTTATCTCACCCGAACAACCAATAGCAGATGGTGGGAACAATCCTAAATCTTATTCTACCATAGAAGGCGAATATCTTGCAAGCGAGTATGCAAGCAAAGTTAACAAATGGTTATGCAAACCTATTGAGCATTTTTTTGAAAATGGAGAAGTAATTTATTATCAGGTATTAAAGTATGATGATTTACAATACAATCCAGCTTGTTCTACCGCATATCTTGCATATTGTGGTAATGCTGGATTACAAGACAACGAAGAGTCATGGAAAAAATATTTAATACGTAAACAGACTGCTTTTTATACGGATTATATTGAGGGGGTTCAAACGGCAAGTTCAATCTGCGCAAACGGCTCAAATTACAATTATGCGAATACTAAATTTGGACTATATGAGATAAGTGCTGCATCTGTAGGGGCGGCTTGGTGGGAACAATATCGTACAGTAATGCCTACTATCAATGGTATGCATTATGCTTGTTCTAGGTATTACCCAACTGCTACTGAAAATTGGAAAAATACAGCAGGTTATAAAACGGGAATAATGAAAATTCTTGACTCCAGAAAGGAAGAAATAGCTTGGGGGGATAAGTTATTTTCGCCCGTAGTATGTCCTCATTCCGATTGCAATCCCGGAGAAAACCTAAGACCTGGTGTTTGGTTAGGTCTTATGAAGTTATTAGGTGTAGCAGGTGCGGAGTTTTATTACCCGAGTAATTTCACAGGTGATGTTAATGGAGGGCAAAATGCTAATTGTCCTACTTGGCAGCGACCTCGAGACTATGCCTGGGAACATGTAATACCCGTTTATGCACAAGCGATTACAAGTAGGTATGAGGATATTTTGAGAAATGGAACCTTACTCATAGGCGATGGCTATTTTACACAAGCAAATCCTATGGTGCAAACCTATTCCTTTCAGTGTGGCTCTCCCCAAAATGTAACAGTCATTAGAAAAGCTGATGGGGTAAATAAATTTATTATTTGTGGAGCAGTAGAGCCTCAATCCAATGAAGTGAATATAGACATTACAGGTGCCGTTATAGATAGAAATGCACCTTTGAAAACAAAGGTAGAAGTTCATTTAAGAGATTATACAAATCAGTTTCCCTCCCCTGACCTATTTCACGATTTTGACAAAAAAATTCAATTTGAAGTAAGAAGGCAAGGTAGCACTTATCTGTTAGATTATGCTAATAATGAGGCTGTTATCATCCAATTAGATGGCTGGCATGAGTACTCTCATCCCCATAATTGGTCAAAAGATTTTGTCTTTGAATCCGAACTTTTTGATAATGCCAATATTCCTACGGGGGCTAGTGTCAAAACGGAAATAAAGGATGGACAAGTGTATGTCCCAGCAGATATTAACACAACGAATTTTACGGATTTTAATACCTATCTCACTTTTGGTAATGGCTTTGCATTAGATAACGGTCAAACTACGCCAAATGCTTCAAAGTTTGAATACAATTTCGAGCCAAGAAGCACAGATGATAATGAGGTACTTACTTACGCGTTAACTGTTTGTGCTAGGGTTAAAAGCGGCACAAATGGGGGAATCATCTATGCCTATTTAGATAATAACCCTAGCCCTGTCTGTAGCTTAACCTTAACGGTTAATCATAATACTTGGGCTTCTTATATTTCGTACAAAGTATTTTCAGTATCTGCGAATACCAACCATACACTAACATTAGGATTTTCTACCCCAAATATTGAAATTGATTCCTTAAAATTAGGTCAAGATATAATAACATGTCTGGGTGAGTATATTGTAGTAGCGGATATTAATGCCCCCACAGGAAGTAATTATTCTTATTCTTGGACTTGGATAGATACTCAAAATCAAAATCAAACAGTTTCTACACCAACTTATACAATTCCGAGTGCAGACCTTGACGACGCAGGACTTTATACCCTTACGGTTAGAAATGGAACGGGTATTATAATCTACACCCATACAATTAATGTTATCGTATATAACGAACTTTGTGAAAATTGTCCCGTAATGTCAGATATTGAAGTACAAAAAAGTGTATATAATCAGGGGGCAAATACGGTTACATTTGAAATCGTTGTAATGAATCATGGATGCCACACAGCACAAAATATTCTGCTGAAAGATACCTGGGCAACAGGTTGTTTTACCTATTCAAGTTATAATGAACCCCCAGGAGTTACTATCAATCATCAATATAACTCAACAAACCCCACTTCCTCTTTGGATATACTTATTGCAAGTCTGGCAGAAAATGGGGGGCAAGCGACAATACATCTTACTTATGAGGTGAAATCTAGTTGTCAAGATTGTGACAATTGTGTTGCATTTGTTTCTTTTAATGGAATAGAATCTTATAGTGATAATAATCAGTCCTGCGTAACAATTCCTAATAACTTAAGTACTGTCCCCCTGGGTTTGCCTATTTATCAAGTACCTAATAGGGGTATCGGAAGTACTTATATATTGCATAATAGTCTATCGTATAAAAGAATTGTAGTACCTGAATATATGATTTTAAAGATTGGTGGTAATGTTACTATGGCAAATTGTGAAGTAATTATGTTGCCAGGGTCTAAAATAGTTATTCCTTTAGGTAAAAGACTAACCCTTACAAATTCTCAGATACATGGCTGTACGGCAATGTGGGCAGGAATTGAAGTAGAAGGCGGTGGACCCATTAATGTAACTACGGGCTTGCCTAC
>JAYUZN010000066.1:0-1818 GCA_043751755.1 Bacteroidota bacterium
TTTTTCTTTTTTTGGGGCGTATTTTGCTTATCTATTTTTAAGTAGCGTGCTACAATAATTTGCTGTTCCTTCAGTTGCAACAAAGGCATAACATCTTCATTATGCTGCTCAATAGCCATATCCATTTGTTGTTGTATCAAGCTTAACTTGTTATCTACCTTTTTATCAGAACAACTTACAAGTTCTAAAATGTATTTTTCTTCATTTTCTTGCAAATCTTCGATTTGAGATTCTATATTATTTTTCATACAAAATATTAATATTATTCTGCAAATATACGCATATAAAACGTAATTAGCAAATATAAATTGCTTTTTTGCGAAAAAAAAGCTATTTTCTTGAAAAAATGATATACTTTGAAGAAATACAGTTTACATTCCCTCAATTATCGCCACTTCCTCCTCTGTCAAGCCATACAACGCATACACAATCGTATCTATACGCTGCGTAGCAAAAGCGATTCTCCCTTGCAACATCTCTTGTTTTGCTTTGTTATTTTCCGTTTGCAAATCTGCATGGAGTTTGAGCAGCAAATCCACATTTTTTACGATTTCGTCATGTTGTTTTGCGCTATAGTTGAGCGGAAACGGCAGCATTTCTACATGATGTTTTTTCACTTCTGCTAAAGCTTCTCCTTTTTCGGGATTAATTTGTCTGTAATAAAAATTGCCCAACATAGAATTGAGAAGTCCCAACATAAAAGCATGATTTACAGGCTCTTTTGCGATAATTATATGCAGATTATTTCTTGCAATTACCCCTTTCCCTACGATTGTCGCAATAATGCTATCCCCCGTTTGCCTGACCATTATTTTTTCAGGAGCTTCAAAAATGGCAGGGTCGCGTGGGGCAGCCAGCCATTTTCCATACAAAATCCACGAATTTTGATTCCACAAATTTTTGTATCTATGTATCAAACTTCCTCGTAACAAAGGCTGCCAATTTTCGCCCGGTTTTGGGCAATTTTCCTTGACAAAAGGCTTTGTTTTCATGATTTTGTCCGTTTGTGGCGGCGTGCCTTTGCCTTTTTCAAAAGGTTTTACCCCATTATAAACGCTTGCTATGTCTTTAATAAGAACAGATTGGCTTTTTATTTTCTCAAACAAAACTCTTTCTAAAGGCTTGGCTATCAAGTTAATAACTTCGCCTTCTTGTGGCAATTCACTTTGAATCAGTTCATGACTTTCGCTTATTTCTCCTTTTGTATAAATCTCAATTTTTACCCTATCTATGGGCAGAGGTTTTTCTTTTTCAAAAATCAGAATATGTGTATCTACCACAGCATCAGCAAACACCTTTTCAGGCAGATGCAAAAATTGAATCCATCTGTAGTTTTGTACCAAATATTTGCGTATTTTTTTGAGCAAAACAGATTGCAACCAAGTATTAGAAATAATGACCCCAAACAAGCCATTCGTAGCTAATAAATGCGCATAACGTTCCAAAAATAGCAAATACAAATCTTGTTGATAGTCTTGATACAGGTATTTGGCAGCAAAATACTGTTGTGTTGCTTTGTTAGGAAGGTAAACATAAGGCGGATTTCCAATTATAACGTCAAAACCTCCACTATTTGTCGTAGCATAGTTATTTTCTGGTTCTTTTACTTTGTTATATTCGTCAATTAAAGCCTGTGATTTTTGTGCAATTTCCGTACTTT
Organism: Bacteroidota bacterium; assembly: GCA_043751755.1. Classification (GTDB taxonomy): domain Bacteria; phylum Bacteroidota; class Bacteroidia; order J057; family J057; genus JAAFHL01. The sequence continues at coordinate 1,661 of JAYUZN010000066.1, forward strand.
GCTGCATCACCCAATCATAATGCCGTTTCAATTTGCTACTTAATTGCAGCCTTTCTCTTGGCTTAAACACCTGTGGAAACGCCCTTTTCCAGTTAAAAGGCTTTATTTTTTTCTCTACAAAGTCCATTTGTCCTTCATAAAAATCGAAATCTATCAGC
>JAYUZN010000067.1:0-3455 GCA_043751755.1 Bacteroidota bacterium
TCGCCAAAATACAGATTTGCGACTCGTATAACTTCTGCCTTGCTGATTTTGTCCATCTTTTCGGGATAATTCGTAACCTCTGCCCAATTTCCTTTGCGCGTAAAAAGCTCCGCAAGGCTAAAACAGCGACTTTGATTGTCCTCCATTTCTTGCGAAAAAGAGATTTTTAACTGATTTTTGGCTGCCTCCAATTGCGTTTCCGAAAACTTGCCACTTTTAATCGCATTGATTTGTTCCCACACCAATTTCTGCGCATTTCCCAGAGATTGCCCCAATATTTTAGGCACAAAAAAGACAATATAAGCCCCTTCGTCATTCAAATTGAGGGGAATAGCTTGCGAAAGCATTATTTTTCGGTTGGTACTTAGTTTGTCTAAACCGCCTGTATTTGCTTGATTACTAAGTAAATAAGAAACTATTTCTAAGGTTTCTTCATCTACATGACCTTTTGGGACGGTGCGAAATCCCATAATGCCTATATTTATGGGTGAAAGGCGTTTTGCTATCACTTCTTTTCCCTTAAAAGCTGTTTCCTTCGGCGCAATAAAAGGCGGCACATTTCCCGTTTTCCATTTCCCAAATTTCGCTAAAATAACAGGTTTTATTTTTTCACTGTCAAAGTCTCCACAGATAATAAGTGCCATGTTATTGGCAACATAGTACGTGTTATAGTAGGCATACATTTTGGACAAAGAAGGATTTTTGAGGTGTTCTGTTTTGCCAATAATAGACTGCCCGTAAGGATGTTTTTGGAAAAAATGCTCATTAAAGGTCTCAAAAATAGCCTGTCCCATATTGTCCGAGCCTCTGTTTTTTTCTTCATAAACCACCTCTAATTCGGATTGAAACAAGCGAAAAACGGGATTTACAAAGCGGTCAGCATAAATGGTAAGCCATTTTTCTATCTCATGCGGCGGAAATTCATTATGATAACATATCAACTCCTGCGCAGTAAAGGCATTTACGCCCTCACTTCCAATGGATTTTAACATTCTATCTAACTCATTTGGTGCAGCAAATTCCGCAGATTTTACGGCATTTTCATTGATTTTTGCCTGAATTTCCTTGCGTTTTTTTTCGTCTTTTGTCATTCCCAAAGAGTCGTACAAGGCTACAATTTTGTCCAAATAGGGCTTTTCTTTGCCAAAATCCAGCGTTCCCATTTCGCTTGTGCCTTTGAACAACATGTGTTCCAAATAATGCCCCATGCCTGTCGCCCCTTTCGGGTCATATTTTCCGCCTGCATTGACGGCAACTGCGCCATAGACCGAAGGCAGCGTATGGTCTTCGTTCAAATACACCGTTAAGCCATTGGGGAGCGTGTATTGTTGGAGTTTGAGGTACTGCGATTGCGCAAAAAGCCCCGCAAAACAACAAATCGTCCAGATAAAAGTAATCGTTTTTTTCATTGTCTTTGTAATTTAGGGGCAAAAATAGGCTTTTTTAGGGAAAATTCCCGTTTTTGGGCGTATATTTGCCTTCTATTTTAATAATTATAAGTATGGGTAAGTAATTATCTAACGGCATTTTGCGTTTCCTGTAGCTTAGGCTTTAGCCTGAGCATCTCAAATTTGCCTGTTTCTATCTAACGCAAGCTAAAGCATGCGCTACACGTACCGCAAATTTATCTGTTTAGGTTATTTCTTCTTGGGTAGTTTATTTTTTGAATAGCCCCTGTTATATTAACTTTCAACTCTCAACTTATAACTTTCAACTACTTATGTTACGTATTTTATTTCTCTTTTGCCTGTTTGCGCCTTGCTTACTATTTGCGCAAGAAACGGGCGGCGTTTCCTACTATGCCGATAAATTTCAAGGCAAGGCGACTTCGAGCGGCGAATTGTACGACAAAAACGCCTATACTGCCGCACATAGAACCCTGCCTTTTGGCACAAAACTCAAAGTTACCAACCTCAAAAACAAGAAAGTCGTGGTCGTAAAGGTCAATGATAGGGGACCTTTTAGCAGAAATCGGGTCATAGACGTGTCGCGTGTGGCTGCTGAAAAGTTGGATTTGGTGCGGGCAGGAACGGGTGAGGTAAGCATAGAGAAAATTTCAGATTCTTTGGCGAAAGTCATTGCGCCCTATTTGTTTTCAAAAGAAGTCCCCTTGCCTGTTCCTGTCGTGGCGCAGGATAGTTTTTTTCGGATTTATACCACAAAAATCCCCAAAAAGGGCTTTGGGATTCAGCTTGGGGCTTTCAAAGATGTGAAAACGATGTTTGAAAAGGTGGCTTTTTTGAATGAAAAGGGCTATAAAAATGTAACGGTTCATATAAATACTGCTGAAACGCCGCCTGTGTATCGGATCATTATCGGACCTTATCCTGCGCAAGTCGAGGCAGAAGCTATGCAAGCCGCCTTGAAAAAAGAGGGCTTTAAGGGGATTGTGATAACGTTGGAGAAGCTGTGAATGGCACAAGTGATTATACTTTGAACGGGGTAATTTTTCTTGTAAACACCCTTGCCTGTTTGCAAACAGTTTGTAGGTCTTGTAACTTCTTAGGAAAGAAACTTAAATAAAGTACTAATTTAATAGTCCCGTAGGGACGGCGATATTTATAGAAAAAACATGCCATACCTCCCCTCTTGTTTTTCGTGCTTGCACGAAAAATGCGATAAATGGGGGGGATTATGGGGGAGGCTATAAATATTTCGTGCCTACGGCACTACTCGTAGTGAGCCTGCCGAACTAAGAAATATTCAAAATGAGTGCTATAATTAAATTGTTCCTTTATTTAATTTCCATCTCTTAGTCGGAAAAGGAAACAAAAAAGGAAACATTTTTCAAAAATATTTTTTTGATGGGCGTTTTTTGTACAAATGGCAAAGATAATGATAGAAAAGCACTTTTTCAAGACATTTTCCCTACTTTTGTGCTAACATAGTATCTTTTGGGATACCTACACATTATAAAGCTATCAAACACGACCAAACATGAAACATCTGATTTTTCTGGGGCTGCTTTTCAGCCTATTCACAAGGGTTATTTTTGCCCAAAGTACCTTCACTATTAGTGGTTCTATTGTCGATAGTGTGGAGAAAAAAAGCATCATGTATGCCACCGTCTCCCTATATGCGGACAGTGCGCAAGAGCCTATAAATGCGGCGATTACGCAAGATGATGGGGCTTTTTCCTTAGCCAATATTCCGCAAGGAAAGTACAGAATCGAGGTTTTGATGATAGGTTTTCGTACCAAAACGATACCCCTTTTTCCCCTTGAAAATGACAAAAACATGGGGAAAATTCTGCTTGCAACTCAAGATACGCGTACAAATGAGGTGCTGATAGAAGCAAAACGCCCCATTATTGAGGTTACAGAAGACAAAATCGTCTATAATGTGGGAAATGACCCAAATGCGAAAAAGGGAAATGCCTTAGATGTGCTTAAAAAAACGCCTTTTGTGTCCGTAGATGGCAAAGATAATATTTATCTCAAAGGGGAAACGAACTT
>JAYUZN010000068.1:0-5454 GCA_043751755.1 Bacteroidota bacterium
AGAACAACTGCCAAATAGCAATACACCTACCACGACTACGCAAACGAATCCGGGCGGAACTACGCAAGTACAAGCCGTAACTTTGACGGGTTCTGACCCAGAAGATGGCGCACTTGGCACAAGCAATTCTGTTCAAATAACGACTTTGCCCACAAATGCAACGCTATATTACAATGGAATAGCCGTTACAGCAGGGCAAACAATTACGAACTACGACCCAGCTTTGCTTACGCTTGACCCAACTTTTGTAGGCGCAGGAACGGTAACTTTTGAATTTGCTTTTATAGATGCAGCAGGAAATCCTGACCCAAGTCCCGCAACGGCTACGATGATTTTCTCTGATATTAGCATTTCAGGGACAGTCTTTGATGATGCAGACGGCTTAAACAATAGCATTGTGGACGGAACAGGAACTGGCTTGCCAAGTGGAACGCAACTTTATGCAAACCTTGTAGATGGGGCAGGAAATGTAGTAGGTTCTGTAGCTGTCGCAGCCAATGGAACTTATACTTTGACAGGTGCAAACGGAATCGAAATCAATACAAGTTATACAGTTGTAGTAAGCACTACACAAGGAACTGTAGGCTCGCCTGTAGCATCAATTTTACCTACAAACTGGGTAAATACAGGCGAAAATATCGGCACAGGGGCAGGAGATGACGGAACGGTAAATGGCAGTCTTGCCGTAAGTGTAGGCACAAGCAGCGTTTCAAATGTCAATTTTGGCATAGAACAACTGCCAAATAGCCTCACACCTACCACGACTACACAGGCAAATCCGGGCGGAACTACGCAAGTACAAGCAGTTACCCTCACAGGAAATGACCCTGAAGATGGCGCACTTGGTACAGGCAATTCTGTTCAAATAACGACTTTGCCGACAAATGCAACCTTGTATTACAATGGCATAGCCGTTACAGCAGGGCAAGTCATCACGAACTACGACCCAGCATTGCTTACCCTTGACCCTACTTTTGTGGGAGCAGGAACCGTAACTTTTGATTTTGCTTTTGTAGATGCAGCAGGAAATCCTGACCCTACGCCCGCAACGGCTACCATGATTTTCACAGACCTTAGCATTTCGGGAACTGTATTTGATGATGCAAACGGCTTAAACAATAATACTGTAGATGGAATAGGAACGGGCTTGCCAAGTGGCACACAGCTTTATGCAAACCTTGTAGATGGGGCAGGAAATGTAGTAGGTTCTGTAGCTGTAAATGCAAATGGAACTTATACTTTGACAAGTGCAAACGGCGTTCAAACCAACACAGGCTACGACATCATCATCAGCACCCTACAAGGAACTGTAGGCTCTCCTGTGGCGAGTGTCTTGCCTACGAATTGGGTAAATACAGGCGAAAACGAAGGCGCGACTGCTGGAGATGACGGTTTAGTAAATGGCTCACTTGGCATAACTGTAGGCACAAGCAATGTTACAGAAGTAAATTTTGGCATAGAACAACTGCCAAATACCAACACACCTGCCACAACCACACAAGTCAATCCGGGCGGAAGTACGCAAGTACAAGCTCCTACTTTGACAGGTACAGACCCTGAAGATGGCGCACTTGGAACAAGCAACACCTTGCAAATCATCACTTTGCCCAATAATGCGACTTTGTATTACGATGGCGTAGCGGTTATAGCAGGGCAAATCATCATGAATTACAATCCAGCTTTGCTTACCCTTGACCCTACTTTCCTTGGGGCAGGAAGCGTTGCTTTTGACTTTGTTTTCATAGACGCAGCAGGAAATCCTGACCCTACGCCCGCAACGGCGACCTTGATTTTCACTGATATTAGCATTTCTGGAACTGTGTTTGATGATGCAGATGGTTTGACCAATACAACGGTAGATGGCATAGGAACAGGTTTACCAAGTGGCACACAATTATATGCAAATTTGGTAGATGGCGCAGGAAATGTAGTAGGTTCTGTAGCTGTAAATGCAAATGGAACTTATACTTTGACGGGGGCGAACGGGCTGGAAATCAATACCAATTATACCCTTGTTATCAGCACCACACAAGGAACTGTAGGTTCTCCTGTGGCGACTGTTTTGCCTACAAACTGGGTAAATACAGGCGAAAACTTGGGGGCATCTTCGGGAAATGACGGTACAATAAATGGCAGCCTTGCGGTAAACGTAGGCACAAGCAATGTAACAGACCTCAATTTTGGAATAGAGCAGTTGCCAATTCCTTACAATGGTGCGGAAACAAGTCAGTACAATCCGGGTGGAACACTTACAGTAAACGTAGCAGCAGGGCTGTTTACGGCTACTGACGCAGATGGAACGGTGGCAAGTATTTTGATTACGGCTTTCCCAAGCAATGCTACTACAATTACGATTGACGGCGTAGTATTTACAGCTTCAACTTTCCCACTGTTAGGCGTGTCTATTCCTGTCAATGCAAGCGGCAATCCTACCCAAACTATCACCATCGACCCAATAGACGGGGCAGTAACGGTAACAATTCCCTATATTGTGATAGACAATGCCGGACAGCCAAGTACTACAACTGCAATCGTTAGCCTGCCTTTTGTGGGATATGCGAATACTACGATTGCGATTGATGATGACAACAACACGTATATGAATACGCCTGTAAGTGGAGGCGTGATTACGAATGACTTTGACGCAGAAGGCAATACCCAGACTTTTGGGGGCTTTGATGACCCTGCTACGCCGGGCGTGGATTATGCTACGACAGGCACATTTACCACGATACCTGGCACTGATGCAAACGGAAATCCTGTGGCAGATGCGGGTAACTTGCTCATCAATTCGGACGGGTCTTATACCTTTACGCCAAGTACGGGCTTTGTAGGCGTGGTTATTCTCACCTATCAAGTATGCGACAATGGTATGCCTATCGCTTGTCAAACCGCAACTTTGACAATAGATGTTGCGCCAATGCCTGACCCGCTTGATGGCAATAACAATGATGTGATAGCCAATAATGACGAAAATGTGAGTTATGGGCAGCCTGTTTCGGACAATGTCTTGAACAATGACAATGACCCGAACGGAAATGACATAACTTTTGGCGGCTTTATCAATCCAAATAATGGCAGCGTGGTAACAAGTGGTACGATTACGAATGTACCCGGCGTAACGTTTGACGGAACGCCCGTAGCAAATGCAGGGACTTTGGTCATCAATCCTGATGGAAGTTATACCTTCACGCCTACGCCGGGCTTCTTTGGAACGATAGAAATTCCTTACACTATCACAGACAATGCGCCTACCCCTGCAACGGATACAGCGATATTGACTATCATTGTGTTGCCCGATGCAAATGGCAATCTCAACAACGCGCCTTTTGCAGGAGATGATTTTGGGGTAACTTTGGTGGGCGTGCCTACAACGGGCAGTTTTATCGACAATGACAACGACCCGAATGGAGACCAAGTGTCTGTAAATGGCGTACTCATCGATACTTCTGTTCCTACGACCACGATAGGTTCATATCCTACCGCAAATGGAACGATAGTATTGTATAGCAATGGTACGTATTTATATACGCCGAATCCGGGTTTTGTAGGAAATGACCAATATGTGTATCAGATTTGTGATGTTACTTCCATTAATCCGCAGCCTTTGTGTACAGAAGCCACCATTTATTTTACGGTTGCCAATATGCTACAAGATTTTGGGGACTTGCCGATTTCTTTTGGAATCGCCAGAAACCTCATAACCACAAATATTGTAAATGGTGTGCCTACTCCGATGCCTACTTTTTGGATAGGAAACCAAATAGATGGCGAAATCGAAACACAAGGAAACACTGCGGCAAATGGAGATGACAGCAACAATGCAAATGGCTCTACGGGAGATGAAGATGGCTTAATCATTCCTGATACAGTAGCTGCAGGCTATAGTTTCAATTTTGAGATTGCCTTGAACAGCCTAACACCGAACATGCCCGTATATTATGGTTTTTGGATTGATTGGGACAATGATGGCACATTTGAAACCTTCTATACAGGCTCTGTTTTGACAAATGGCTTGACAACGGTGAATCAACTTGTGTCTGTACCAGGGACTTACAATGGCGGAAACATAAATATGCGTCTAAGGGCTTTTGCAAGCGCGCCTACTGCAGCCAATTTTCAGGGCGTTTTCAACAATGGAGAAACGGAGGATTTTGTGAAAATGATAGCACTTACCACTTTCCCTGTAGAACTTACCGACTTCAAAGCAATGTGGCGCAACAATGATGGCTTAGTAGAATGGACTACGCAGGTAGAAATCAACAGCGATTATTTTGAAGTACAACGTTCTTTGGACAATGGACAATTCTTTGAAGAAGTCGGAAAAGTAGATGCCGCAGGAAACACAAGTTCTGCCCGCAAATACCAGTTTACGGACAAAGAAGTGGCTTTATTGAACGTACATAAAATATATTATCGCTTGAAAATGGTGGATATAGACGGCAAATTCACGTATTCAGATAAGGCAGAATTGACCTCAGCTAGCGAAGCCAATATCTATCTCAATGCTTATCCGAATCCTACGAAAGGGGTTATCAACATTGACTTTTTTATAGGAAGAGGCAAAGAGGTCGAGATACGCATTATCAATGCTTTGGGGCAGGAGGTTTACAGCGATTTGTTAGACAATCAAAACACTGCGCAACAAGACTTGTCTTTCGATTTCAGGGATTTTGCCGCAGGAACGTATATCCTACAATTGAATACCAATACGCAAGTATTGAGTAAGAAGATTGTGGTGGAGTAATAAGGACGGCACTAAGCACGCTAAAAAGGGAGGCATAAACCGCTTCTCTTCTTGGCGAACTTAGTGCCTGAGTTAGATAAGGGTTTAACAGGGTGGCGCACTTTTCAAAAGTGCGCCACCCTTTCTCATAAATATCCCCCCAAAAACCTTACATTTTTTCTAATACATTTCTAATATCTCGTATTGAAAAAGCATGTATCTTTGCCAAAACAAAAGGCTGAGTTTTACAAAAAGGTATTCGGCACTTGTTGCGATACGTCCCAAACACAGGTTATTTCGTAAATTGTAAGCATTTTTGTAAACATGTCATTTCTTTGAGAAATGACAGGTTTACAAAAATGCCAACCTTTCATTTTCCAACAAACTAAAACCATGTCTCTATTCAGAATCATAGGCGGAAAGCGTGTGTATGCGCCGAAGCCTGACAAATACAAGCACAAAAAGCCCAAATCCAATAACCCCTGGTCTCGCAACTATGACGACTCGCCCGAAGATAATGGCGGTTCTTTTTCCCAGCCTCAAGACTACTCTCAAGGCTACATAAATCCGTATGTAAATACGCCAAATGCGCCTGTTTTCGATAGACCTTCTATACAAGACAACGAGGCGAATCTGCGAAGCTTTATGGCAGATAGCAACAAGCCGCCACATCTACAAAACAGATGGAAAAAACAGCCCTCAAAGCCCGATTTTTCGCAGCTTTCGGA
>JAYUZN010000069.1:0-2319 GCA_043751755.1 Bacteroidota bacterium
CTTCCTTTGTTAGCTATTCTCAATGATTTTAGGAAACCTGTTTTTGTGCAATTGGTAGGAGAAGATGAAAATGTAATAGAAAAAATAAAAGAAAATAACGGGGAAAAAGAATATGAAATTGAGCCTTTTTTCAATGGCTATCAGATTTTTATGACAACTTATGATAGAAATTGGTACGAAGTAGCCAAAGGTTATGTAGGAAATAATTGGCATACTGTAGAAATGTATGCGCATTTTGACGAAGCGCAAGGCTTTGAAGTGCCTTTTATAATGCCTTCAGAAGGCTATTATGAAAAAGCTTTAGCCTATTTCAAGAAAAACAAAGACTATAAAGACTATCCTGCAGCCGCAAATTATCTGCGAAAAGAATGTGAGCAGCAATTCAAACGTATTTTGTATGGCAATTATTTATTGAAAAACGGCAAAAATGGCACAACAGAATTGAGAGAAGAATTAAACGATTTAAAAACAAGTTTTGACAAATTACTCAAAGACTTAGGGCTTAACTCTGTGGTATATACGAATTTTGGAATTGTATCTAAAAGCGTCCTTAACCCCCTTTCACACGACAATCTTCAAAAGCCTATCTACAAAAAAGAGTTGCAAGAGGCTTTTGAGTTGATAGATAAGTTGCGTTCCTTGAAAAAAGAAGTATTTTTGCGCAAAGATGCGTCCATTTATCTTCAAACAGAAAAAGACGGAATCCTGCGAACGACTACTTTCAAAGTGGCAAGTGAGGGGTTTGTTTATACGCAAAATAACGATAAAAAAACAAGCCCTATTTGGCTAAAACCCCTTCATTATGAAGAAGTTGGCGTAGAAACAACCTTAAAACACATAAAGGAATGTAGCATAGAAAAGGGCTATGACCAAGTTCATCATGCGGTTTTTGGCACAAAGGAGGCATCAAAAGGCATGGATATGTTAGCCGCTTTTACAATAGATAGCGGAAAAACGCTCCTCGAATTGTAGCTACGAGGGTGGCGACACCCTCAAAAAACGCACAGCGAATGATAGGCACACGCATATATGCAAGCAATTTTTGAAATAATCCTTACAAAGGGTTTTCGGAACGAAATTTTAAATTTATGGTACAGTTTTATAAGGAATATTCTGACCTTCCAATTGGGAAACAGTCCGTTTCCCAATTGGAAGCATCTCATTTAGCACTGATAACGCATATTCCTTGGGGGCATCATATTTTGCTTATGCAAAAAATAAAAGACAAAGACATTCGCCTTTGGTATATGCAAACATGCCTTGAAAATGGCTGGAGCAGGGACGTTTTAGGAACAATGCTCAAAAATCAATTGCATACAAGACAAGGCAATTTCCACGCCTCCGTTTGTGGGGTCATTGCGTTGCACCGAGCCTGCCGAAGTGAGCGAAGCGTTGCACTGAGCCTGCCGAAGTGTCGAAATGTCCTCACAAACGGAGGACAAATAGACGTTCAATAGGCACATCACAGAAAAGCCCCGTTTGTGGGGACACAAACGGGGGCAAAAAAGACAGGCTCACTTCGGCATAGTTCGGCAATGCTCACTAACCAAGCTCAGTGTACCACAGTACAACGCACTACGAGTAGTGCCGTAGGCACGAAATATTTATAGCCCCCCCATAATCCCCCCCACCTATTGCGTTTTTCGCGCAAAAACGAAAAAAAAGAGGGAGGGGTTGGCATGTTTTTCTATAAATATCGCCGTCCCTACGGGACTATTAAATTATTACTTTATTTAATTTAATTTTCATATCTTATTGATTATGATAAACTTACCTTAACTCTTAACTCTCAACTTTCAACTTTCAACTACATTATGCAAACACTTTCCTATTTCCATACACACAGCTTTCTCGCTGCCCTCAAAGCCTTTTTCGAGGGCTTGAACGTCCCCATCAACTACTTGGCGGACGCGCCCACAGATGCCAAAACCGTCTTGGGCGACACCTACAAGCCCGATAACAAAGCACACGCACTCATGGACGAGGTCTATGTGTTGGGCGTAGTAGATGATGCCATTTTTCAAGGTAAAAGAAGCCTTGAAAACCTCCCAGACCTCCAAAATATCGGAAAAGACTATTATGGCTTGCTCCTCTTGGGCATACAGCTGCGCAAACAGTCCAATGGATTGCTGCCCAACAGAAGTCAGCTTGCGGAGATTACCCGCAGCTTCAATCAAGTATTTGCCTATACGCCGGTGAGCATTGTTTTTCAATACGAATCCTATATTTCCTTTGCCAATGGCGAAAGAAGTAGCTACAAACAGGCATGGAGAGACGGCGAAAAAGTGGGGAAAATCACTATGTTAAAAGAGGTAAATA
>JAYUZN010000070.1:0-12663 GCA_043751755.1 Bacteroidota bacterium
ATATATAAGTAGGAATAATCATTATATTACTCACTTTTTCATCTAATATTTCTGCCAAATAAGACAAAATACTGCTGTTAATAAATATATGTCTTCAAAAAGAGGTAACAAACTGCGCCAGTGCAATAAGCAATAAAAGCCCACAAGCTTATCTTTTTAAAAAACCAACCAAAAGTAATTTGTTCTTTCATCATGCCCATAACTCCAACGCCTGCTGCTGAACCTATTACAAGTATACTACCTCCTGTACCTGCTGTGTATGCAAGAAATATCCAAAGTGGACTATCTGTAGGGTATTCTGATAAGTCATACATTCCTTGCATTGCTGCAACTAAAGGAACATTATCTATTACCGCAGAAAATATACCTATAATAAAATCCACTAGATAGATATTGGAAATACTTGCTAATAAGCTGTCTCCCCATGACTTGAGAATATGTGTAGCCTCTAATCCAGATACTGCTAAAAGTATGCCTAAGAAAAAGAATAAATTTGTGGCATTTACCTTTGACAAAGCATAAGCTACCGTATATTTTTTCCTCTCATCACTATCTTTTTTATGGTGTAACAATTCAGATGTTACCCAAACAATGCCCAAACTAAATATCATTCCCATATAAGGAGGTAGATGCGTTACTGTCTTAAAAATAGGAATAAGTAGTAAACTAAGTACTGATACTGTAAGCATTGTATTACGTTCAAATTCGGTTGGCGGAACCGTTTTATCATTTTTTTTCTCTGCTATTTGATTTTCTAATTCTTTCAAATCTTCTTGAGTGGGTTGTTTTAATTGTTTTTTCAGTACAAAAGTGCTTAATATTCCTAAAGGAACAATTAATGATACTAAACTCGGAATAAACATCTCAGAGGTAATTGCACCGATGCTAATTTGTCCTTTAGCCCACAACATAGTAGTAGTAATCTCTCCCAAGGGAGACCACGTACCACCTGCATTAGCTGCAATTACGGCAATACAAGCAAAAAAAGCCCTTTCTTCTCTATTTTTTATAATAGAGAAAAGAATGGCTGTCATCAATAGTGAGGCTGTAAGATTATCAATAATAGCAGCCAAAAAGAAGGTAATTATGCTTGTTATCCATATTAGTTTTTGAGGGTTTCTGGTTTTTATCATGCTTGTAATAATTTCAAAACCATTGTGTGCATCAGTGAGTTCCACTATAGTCAATGCTCCCCATACAAAAAAAACGATACCTGCAACCTCTCCAATATGATGAGACAAATCCGCCAAAGCTACAGAAACGTCATGGCTACTAATAGCATAAGCTGCCCAGATGATGGCAGCAGAAAGCAAAGCAGGTATCGCTTTGTCTAATTTCACTTTCTCTTCAAATGCAATAAGAATATATGCTGCAATAAAGATTGTAATAATAAAAATTGTCATGTATAAATTAATTTGTATTTGATAAAGCTTGAATCAACATCAATCATGAGTATATCCTAAAGCTTTAATATTAAACCCAAATGTGTCAAATTTTCTCAAAGCAGCAAAAAAAAGAAATTTTTAGAAGTTATTTTAACTTTTTTTATCTAAGCTGAGTGCCTATACAATCTTTAATATTGTGTTGGCATTTTATAATTTGCAATATAGGTTTTACATCAGAAGCAATAATTAATGTAAGTTGCGAATGAAAAAAAGTGTGAAATCCGCCATAAAGCGTAATTTTGAAGTTCCAAAGCCAAAAAATACGATTATGGAAGATTTCACGATTGCAATATACTGCTTTATAGATGATTTAGTAAAAAGAATTTCATCTAAGCCAGCGCACCACAACAGAAAATTAGTTGATTCCCAAGTAATTACGTTGTTGATTGTGTCGTCAAAATATTTTTATGGAAACCAAACGAGTGCGGCTTCCTATTTAAAGGACTATCAGGGGTTTAATATTCCCGATAAAAGTAACTTAAATCGTCATATCCACTCCTTGAGCGACTTGATGGCTACGTTATTTTCTACGTTTGGCAGCATCTTTAAGGAATTAAATCTTGAAAGTGTCTATCTCATTGATTCCTTTCCTGTTCCAGTCTGTCGAAATATTCGTATTTCACGTTCAAAAATCGTCAAAGGGGCAGAATATCGCGGCTATAATGCCTCTAAGCGGGAATATTTCTACGGCTTCAAAGTGCATGTAATTACCACGGGGACAGGCATTCCCGTAGAATTTTTAGTTACCCCAGGCGTAAGACATGATAATGCCGCTTTCCAAATGATGGACGTGAATTTGCCCGCAAATAGCGATTTATATGCCGATGCAGCTTATTTGCATGAAGAATTCAAAGAACTGCACCTACTTTTTGACCAAATTAGGCTTAAAGCGGCAACGAAAAGCAATACGATTGTCAAAAATACTTGGATGGAAGAGCTTGAAAATAAGTACTTTCGCAAAACGATTGAGAATACCTTTGCCGATATTTCTGCAAAACTCCCTAAAAAGATTCATGCTGTCACGGCTAAGGGATTTTTGATTAAAATTTTAGTCTATATGATTATGATTTGCCTCGAAAAAGCGGCTACTCTATAAGTTATTTCATTCGCAACTTACATTAATTACTTGTACTGTTATTGCGCATTTTTTATTTGAATCATTGAAACACTCTCATTCAATTTCTATTATCTTCTTTTGTATATCATCTTTTCCCATTCTGATATCAGAATAATCTAATAATAGTTTTTCTTCGAGGTGTGTTTTTTTATTTTTTCCTATTACTTCCAAATAAAAATGGTTTTGTTCATCTTTTACTAAAGATAAAGTACCTCCATGGGAAAAATCTGTAATACCCACTGTTACTGAGTCTTTATATTTATTAGGTATACTATTAGCGTCTTCACTTATTTCAACTTTATCTTTATATATAACCTTAATTTTTTCACTTCTATATCCAACTTTCATACCCTCATACACGTTCCAAGGCTCTATATTTTTGTCTTCTAAATACTCTGATTCTCCATTAAAAAGATATCTTACTCTCCACTTTTTAGGATTTTCTGTATCAGGGTTTTCGCCTATAATATGTGCAGCATAAAAATAACGATCCCCACTATTATCCGCCCAAACAAGAACTCCTTTTTCATAATTTTTGCGGTCTAAGTTAGATGATGATTTAGAATCAGAATCTATATCCTGAGCCTGTTTTTCAGAACCTAGCAATGATTTTAATAAATCATCCATAAAATAATTGCCCTCATAGTTAGGTTCATGCAATAACTTTGTTAATATATCAATTGCAACCGCATATTCTTTATTTAGTCCCTTAAATACTGCATCAATGATTTTTAATACATGTTTGTGTTTGCTATCTACTACTTCTTTGAATGAATCACTTTGTTTAATTTGATTAATCCATTCTATAAAAAGTGATGGTTTACCCTTATCTATCTTTTGTTCAACTGTTAAATCATACCATCTTTTCAATAAACTTAAATCCATTCCCTTTTGATTAGACAGCAAATAATAAAAAATTTGATGTTTTAAGGCATATTCTAAAACATCAAGGCTTAGACTTGGATTTGTTATAATCTCCGATAAACGAGATAAATATTTAGTTCTTGGATCTATTTCTAATAGCATTTCTGCTATATTCTTAATCTGTTTGCCTAAACCTACTTTCGGGATATACTTATCATATTTATTATTATCATTCTGCACAAATATTCGATTCTCACCTGCTGCAATGGTTTTATCGTGTTCCAATAAGATATTTTGAGTATAGTTAGAGAAAAATTCTTCTTCATTTACCTCTGACTCTCTATTTATCTCTAACGCTCTATTTTTTATTCCATTCACTAAATAGGGGGAAAAGCGTGTGTAAAATTCCGTCAACCAATTAAAATTTCTCCCTTTAATATCAATATCCACCCGCGAAAGAATCGGCAGAATAATCGGAAATATATTATCTTTTACAATCTCCTTTTTATCATAATGCCGTTCTCCATTTTTGACATATGGAGAAGCTAAAAACCGATTGATTGCATCTTCAATCCCCTGAAAGTTTTCTTTATTAGGTGCAGCAACCATAACATTAATATCTGGAAGTTGCGTAATACAGTATCCTCCATATTCAGGAATACCTGTACGGCTGTCTATAAAAATAAAATCATATTTGGATTCAAGTTTCTCATGTAGTACTTGTTTTAAATATTCTATATGAGTAGAGCCTTGCAAGTCTCTATATTCATCCCAGTTAATTTTAGTTATTTTGTTGTAATAACTATCCTCTCCTTCCTTTATATGATAAGGTCCGGCAATACATAAATCAATATTCCCCCCCTTATCTGGTTTACTAATATTAGGAATAATACAGTTTTCTATATCAACACATGCTGATAATTCTTCGTCTGTAAAATATTGGAGATAACTATATTTATCAGTATCTATCTGTCCTTTAAGTCTTGAAGCATTATCTAAATAACTTGTTAGTATATCAATTAATGAGTTTTGGGTACTTTTTAGTTTACCTACTCCTACCTCATAATATATATGTAATCCAGGGGCTTCTAAATCCCACTCCATTAACAATATCCTTTTTTGATGATGCTGACACATATAATCCGCAACATTTACCAGTAAATTTGTTCTGCCGACTCCGCCTTTATATGAATAAAAATTCACTATCCTCATTGTGTTATAATAGTTAATAGTTGTTTTGAATAAAAAAAATAAAAATATCAATGTTTATTACTATTAGGGCTTACGCAAAATCGAAATTAAATGCTTGATAATCAGTTGTTTATTATGTTATATATAACATATCAAGGTATTGATAATCAGCGTTTTATGATAAAAAGTACGTAAGTCCTAATTATATCCATTGTGGGTGCGATTTCCATTTGGTGTAAACAGTGTTTTACAGAAAGCAAAACCCGCTTTAATCAATTTTGAGCAGCCCCTTAAAACTTAGGCGAGGGTTGTTACATCAAGCACCGTCCGTCCCCTCCGTGTTTACAACCTCCGCTGGTCTGATAAAGTTATTTCCCTTGTTTTGTTGAGTATTGGTTACATTTCCAATGCATTTAATCTCTAAGTCGGCACAAAGATATTTACGTAACAGTAATGTTAAGTCATTAATTGATTTAGTCATATCTGCTTTGTTAAAGGACTTCCCTTCTATTACGGGTTTATATTCGCCTCCTGAGCTACTAATACCTTTGTATTCAGGGCAAATTATTTGAAGATAATAATTTGTTTGCATGTTTTTAAAGTTTAAATGGAATGAACATTTTATACGTTAAATTTTAATAAGAGGGCAAGTATTGTAGCACTTAATTCTGGCTTTTGTGTTTGTCTCATAATTTCTATTAGAAGTGTTTGCAAACTCTTGTCTTCACGATAGTCTATAGGGTTACAACTATCAATTCGGTTGAGGATAGCCTCTATAGCGGATGATTGCTCATCTACCCCTAGTTGTTTACAAACCTTAAGTGCATCTTGATAATGCACTATAGCGGCTGTTTTTTGTTCTGTTAAATCGCCTAATGCTGCATAAAGTACTATCTTCGTTTCTCCTACTTCTCTAAATTGTTTTTGTAGTGATTCGTGTTCTTCCTTTACCTTTTCTAACTCGACCTTACTATTTAGTGCTAAAGCAGTGTTATGTGCAGTCATCTTATCTATTTTATCATTAACACTCGTTTCTAGTTCTTTCTTTACCTTTTCTAACTCGTCCTTACTATTTTTCACGAAAGTGGTGTTATATGCATTCATTATTTCTATTTTATCATTAACACTCTTTTCTAGTTCTCCCTTTTTCTTTTCTAACTCGTCCTTACTATTTTTTGCTAAAGTTGTGTTATCATTTGTTATAATATCCATACTTTTAGTAACTCCCTCAACCTCATTCTTAACGCCTAAATACCCAAATATTAAACTAAACAGCCCAATCGCAGACACCGCAAAGCCAGAAATGTATGTGTACCAAGCCGTTTGATTTTCAATAAGTGTCGTAACATATTGCTTTTCAAGATTATGCTCATTGAAAATTTTAGTAATGGAATCTTGATAAGCCAAATGCAATCCTTTCGCAGAATCCGTAATACTAAGTTTAGCCATGAGAAAGCTATCCTTTTGTATTAATGTAGCTATGTTTTCAATGTTTTTATTGCACTCTAATTCCGTTATTCTTTTGTTCATACACCATACAAAGGAAAGCCCACACAATATTAAAAGTATAGCTATAAAGGCTGTAAAGCCCATAATGAGTGTCTTTGTATTATTTTCCATTAAAATTTTGGTATGAGTTAGCAAATACCCACAAATATACTTAGATATTTTATGATAAGTTATCTATTCGTATTTGAATAATTTATGTTAAAACTACAAAAAAAGTAATAATTATGACATTTAGTAAGATAAAAACAATCATAAAAGGGCTTTAAACTCCAAAACAGAGTTTAAAACCTTTGATATTTAGCTTTTTTTGCATATAGTTGAGCGGTTTTTTTAGCGGCTATTGTAGCAGTTTAAAAAACCGCCCAACTATTAACACAGCAGGATATTATTTGCCCGCATCAGTTTTAGGCACTTCTTGTGGAGCCGCTTCTGTTTTAGGAGTTTCGGCAGGTTTTCCATCTGTCGCAGGAGCTGCTTCTTTTGCTGCAGGAGCTGCTTTTTCCTCTCCTTCTTTAGCAGGAGCTTGTGGCAACTGACTTGCGTCAGGGGCAGCAGTAGCATTTTGATTAGGGCTACCTCCTTCAAGCGAGCGTTGAATCAACAGGGTTTCATCAACAGGTCCGCTTTTCATATTGCCTACAACATTGGTAGAAAAAGCCAAAACAGCAATGCCTATTGCCAAATACCACGTAAGTTTTTCGACAAACTCATTGCTACGGCGCGCGCCAAGCACTTGCGTAGTGTTTATCCCAAAAGTAGAGTTAATCCCTCCCCCTTTGCTATTTTGAATAGATACCACAGCAACCATCAAAACAGCTGCTACAATCGTCAATAATCCAAGAACGTAAAACATAATTTGTCAGTTAGCAGTCATCAATTAGTAGTCATCAAGCAGTAGCCGTCAGTTAGCAGTGAACAAATACTTGTTTATACTTTATTTAATCATTGCTTTTGGCTAAAGCTGAAAAAGCCATGATTAAGGAAAATTTATCCCGTTCAAAGTATAAGTATCATTATCAAGTTATTTTCAAAATGAATGAGATAAATTCTCCTTCATTTAACCTATAAGCTTGCTAACTGATAACTGTTCACTGCTAACTGTTGATGACTGATTTTATTCGAGCCGCAAAGTAAAGCCTTTTTTCTGGAAATTGCAAACTTAATTTTTCATAAATTCGCATAGCCTCTGCTTTATTGCCTTGCGAAGCATAAAGATATGCCATCGTTTCCGTAACAATCTCCTCCTCATCAGGCTGAAGGAGGTTTTCTACAGGCATTTCTTTTTGCCCTATAAAGTTACGAGAACGGGGCAGTTTTGGCTCTTTTGCCAGAAATTGGTCTATAATGGAAGTCGTTTCAGGACTCATGTTGTCTGTTTCTGTGAGTAATTCTGTATCTTTTGCGTCAAAATAATGTGCAAATTCTCCTTCATTAACTACTATTTTTACTAAAAGGTTGTGTTTTTTGCGTAAAAAAATCTCATTTTCTCTAAAGTTTTGTTTATTTTCTTTATTTTCTGCTATATTTTCTGCCAAAGTTGCAAGGTTTTCATTTCCCTCAGCTCCTTGTATTTTTTCTTCAAAAACAGGTATGACTTCCAAATTCTCCCTTTTTTCCGCCAAAACAGGTAGGACTTCCAAACTCTCCCTTTTTTCCGCCAAAACAGGTGGGACTTGAATAGGATTCTCTTTCAAATCAATCATAACATCTGTATCTAAAAACTTTTGTTCTATTGTGTTTGCCTGCGATTCAAAAACTATATCAGTTTTTATAGTTTCTATTTCTGTCTGAAAAACATCTTCTGCTTGTGTAGATTCTATGTTAAGAACAGGTTTTCTAAAATACTCATCTATAATCAAAAAGCTATTCTGCTTATCTTCCACACATACCTCATTTTCTTGAGACAAAGGAGAAAGTAAGTTGGGATTTTGATTATACGGCGTTTCTAAGGCTTCCAAAATATGAAGTGCCGAAAAATCAATCGAAGATTTGCCTTTTTCAAGGTCGCTACCTTCAATGTTAAATGAGGAATAAGAATCTATTGTTGACATATATCATCACAAAGTTATGCGGTTTGATAAAGCTTAAGAAGGCTTTGTGCGATTTATCAAACCGCACAACGATAAAACATGTTTGGGCAACCAAAGATGAATGTAAAAAATTCCCCCTTGTACCAAAAGTAATGCTTCGCACACCAAAATATAGATGGGCCAAGGTCCAAAATGGTCTAAGGGGCTTGCTGTAACAGGTTTTGCCAAAGTATAAAAATAATTAGCTCCTAAACTCAGGTTGAGAATAATGGTAAATAAAGCATAGACATTCGTAGCAATAAAACCATTCTTATAACCTAACATCGTAGGTCGCATTTCATATACGACTAAGGCATACACAATCGCCAAAATCATGCCCGTATGCCCTATAAAAAAGCGGAAAAAGTAGAAATGTGGGAAATCTTGCTGCATATCAGGCGCAAGAGAGGCTTGCAAAACGGCGGTAACTGTCCAATAATAAATGATTTGAAACCAAAATTCTCGCCGATAATTGAGCATCAAAATGACAACGAGGTTGCTAAATCGGCAGAGTTGAAACGGCAAATGCTTCTTCAACTCAAAAGTTCCTGCGGCAATTTCTATCAAAATCCATGCAAAATAACTCCCAAAAATGACCCAACCTATCCATTTCCCCAGCAATATTTGTTTGTCTTTGTGTAAAAAACGTTTGGACAAATACGGCACAAATATTATCAGTAAAACACTCACAATCAAGGCTCCCCAATGAGACGGCGAATGCTGTACAAAGGGTTTTGCGTCAAAAATGTATTGATAGAAAATGTTTTTATCCATCATTTATAAAAATTATTCTATTTCATGGATTTCGATATTATGATTGGTGTAAATGCAAATATCCGCCGCAATCGACATGGCTTCCTGCACCATTTCTTTGGCAGAAAGGTGCGGAGCATGTTTTTTGAGGGCAATAGCTGCTGCACGCGCAAACATAGCCCCCGAACCAATGGCAAAAATGCCATCTTCTGTATCTAACACATCACCTGTTCCAGAAATAATGAGAGCTTCCTCTTTGTCCATAACAATGAGCATAGATTCCAATTTTCGGAGATAACGGTCTGTGCGCCAGTCTTTTGCCAACTCAATCGCCGCTCTTTTTAAGCCGCCGCGATACATATTCAATTTCTCTTCAAAACGTTCTAACAAGGTAAACGCATCAGAAGTTGCCCCTGCAAAGCCCACCAGAATCTTGCCATCAGCAATTTTGCGCACTTTTTTGACGTTATTTTTCATGACAGTATTGCCAAAAGTTGCCTGCCCGTCTGCGCCCAGAGCGACTTTTCCATTGTGAATAATACCAAGTACGGTAGTAGAATGTATTTTTGACATGTTGAGTTAGGTTACTATAGATTTACACAGATAAAGCACCAAAAATGTGGTAATTTTATATAAAATATGGGTGCAAAAGTACAAATTAAAGCGGATTATTTATATTAATTTTTAATTTTCAATTTCAATTACTTATTTTTGTGGGCAATTTCACACGCGAAAATAACATTTCATGAACACATCAACCCTTTTTCAAGCCGCAAACAGCTATGTAATCATAGGATGGCTGCTTTTGCTCATCGCACCTACGTGGAAATACACGCAAAAAGGGGTTATTATAGGGATTATTGCCCTATTTGCCGCTGCCTATTCTTTTTTGGTGCTACAAGGCATTTCCAACTTTAATCCTAACAGTTTCAGCACCTTAGAAGGGGTTAGGCAGTTGTTTCAAAACGATACAGCCCTATTAGCAGGTTGGTTGCATTATTTAGCGTTTGACCTTTTTGTAGGCATTTATATCGTAGAAGAAGGGCAAAAATGGGGCATTTCTCGATGGCTCATCAGCCTTGCCCTGCCCCTTACTTTTATGTTTGGATCTATTCGCTTTTCAACTCATAATATTCTAATAATTTTTTGTTGTTATGCCATTTAATTTCGACGGGTAAAGAAAGATATAATAGCCTGTTTACCAACACATTAGAAGGGAATGTTATTCATTTAAGCAAAGACATTGATGCGGAAAAAACGGTCAATTTCATGAACGAAATTGTACGCAAAACGCTCAAAGATACAGAGAGACTCTTACCACGTTACAATTAACTGTAAAAGACTTTCCACAAGGGGTTTATTCGGTAAAACGAGCGATATTTGCGTCAGCAAATAATGCTTACGGCAAAACCACCAACTCCTTCCGAATCTCCACCACCACCATTTGCATAATTTGATTTATCTTTTCCATCAAAATCCCAAGCTCCTCCAAACGTGTGCCTTCCTCCGCATATTTCTCCAACAGGCGTACTTCCGCTTTGAGCTGATGAATGCTCAGCGCATCTATGGTAGGTTTTATTTGATGCGAAATACTCCGCACCTTGTCCAAATCCCCTTTGCGATAGGCTTCATTGAGCTGATTGAGCGAATCAGGGATTTGTTCTAAAAACAATCTTATCATTCTTTGGACAAAAGCCTCATTTCCGCGCGAAGTTGCCCGCAATTTTGACAGGTCATACAGCTGCTCTGCCAACATACTGACCGTAAGCGGCTGCGGATTTGCCTCTGTGAGTGGCTTTTCCTGCCTTTCCAACTCATCATGCACGTTGCCCAACAGCTCCGCCATTTTTTTGAACAAGACCTCTTGCTCAAACGGCTTTGACACATAATCATTCATGCCTGCAGCCAGATATTTCTCCCTGTCTCCCTTCAAAGCATTCGCACTGACGGCAATAATGGGAATGTCCATTTTCAAGGTTTCCCGAATGTGCCGAGTCGCCTCTACGCCGCCCATTACAGGCATTTGAACGTCCATAAGGACAATATCATATTTTTTTGTACGGAGTTTTTCTAAGGCAACTTCCCCATTTTCGGCAATCTCTACGGCTACCTGCCAACTTTCCAAAATTGCCGTTGCCAAAAACTGATTCATTGTATTGTCCTCCACAAGCAAGGCTTTTACGCCCCGCAAACTCCTATAAGCCGTTTGCGAAATCGCCTCATTTGGCACGTCAGCTTCTGTACCTTTTTTGAGTTCCAGACCAAAGGAAAAAGTCGTGCCTTTTCCCTTTTGACTTTGTACCTTGATGTTGCCGTCCATCATTTCTACCAACTGTTTAGAAATCGAAAGTCCCAGCCCTGTGCCGCCAAATTTGCGGGTCGTACTTTCATCTTCTTGCGTAAAAATCTCAAAAATAGCTTCCAATTTTGAAGACTCTATGCCAATTCCCGTATCGATAATTTTACATTCTATCTCGCAATGCGTGTCCGTTTGTGTGCGCATTTCGCAGCGCAAAGTTACACTGCCTTCTAAGGTAAATTTGATGGCATTGCTGACCAAATTGAGCAAAATTTGATTGATACGCACAGGGTCGCCAATCAAAATCGGGCTGATGCGCGGGTCTATAAATACGTTAAGGGCAATGCTTTTGCTTGCCGCCATATAGCTCAAAGAACTCAGCGAAAGTTCTATTAACTGATTAATATTGAAACCTATATATTCTAAAGTAAACAAGCCTGATTCAATCTTTGACACATCTAAAATATCGTTTATAATGGTCAGAAGATTGTGCGCCGAAATTTTGACCGCATCTAAATGACTTTTTTGTTTGCCTGTCAAATGTGTGTTATGCAGCAAGCCCACCATGCCCAAAATCGCATTCATCGGCGTGCGGATTTCGTGGCTCATTTTTGCCAAAAAAATCTCCTTTGCCTTCGAGGAAGCCTCCGCCCGTTCCTGTGCATCACGCATTTTTTGGGCTTGAATATGCTGCTCCGTCACATCTCGAAACTGCCACAAAGCCCCCATATATTTCCCCTCCGCATGTATCGGCACAAAATCGCACGAATAGACCTTGCCATCACTCATTTCCCATTCTATATCTGTAGCCACGTCTTTTGAGAGGTTTTTTTCCAAAATATAGGACTCAAACATAGACGGATATTTGAATTTCGGCTTCAGATAGGCGACACATTCCGCACAAGCCTTGCCGAGAATGTCGCTCACAGGTACTTGAATTTCAAACATTTGGCACATTTTTTCATTTATAAGTGCCAAATGATGATTTACATCTTCTACAATTACGCCCGATTGCAGGTTTTCGACTAAGGCAGAAAGGCGAATACTTGTTTCTTGCAAACGGGAATCCGAAACGACCCTATCTGTAATATCTCTTGCAAACGCCATCAATTCTAACACTGAGCCGTCGGGGGCAACGATGAGATTCAGGTTTTGCCCAATCCACATTTCTTCGCCTTGCAAGGTTAAAATGGGAAATTCTTGATAAATAACAGGGCTTCTTTCCGCAATTTGCGCTTGCATTTGCGCCACAATTTCCGTTCTAAAAGTGTCTTTTACCCAAGAAAAAGGGGCTTCTTGCTGCGTCAAATCGTCTGTTAAGCCTATGACGCGTTCCATAAAAGGGTTTATATAGGCAATGTTCAAATCGGTTTTGACCCGATATATCAAATCCCCTGCAAACTCAATCGTGCGGCG
>JAYUZN010000071.1:0-1727 GCA_043751755.1 Bacteroidota bacterium
GTAGGCGTAAATTTCAGTGAAAAAGCCAGAGGAATTGCACATTTCAAAATCGAGCCGCTGAAGGAGGCGTTAATTGAAAATTGAAAATTAGCACAAGTGAATAATTATCAGCTAAGTATATGTGAGAGATAATCTAAACAATATTTATTGCCTAAAAAAATGGCTGTCAATCTGTTAACCATTTTTTATTTCATAACTTTCATTTTTTATTTCTTATTTAGATGAATATAACAGAAGTATTATCGTGGATTCAAGGAGGCGAAAGCAGCAAAGTTCAATTCAAAGAAAATGTAACAAATGCCGTAAGTATTGCTCAAGAAATGGTCGCTTTTGCCAATAGCAAGGGCGGGCATTTGATTGTGGGCGTAAATGATAAAACAGGAGAAATTGTAGGACTTTCTTTTTCAGAAATACAGCGTATCAATAATTTGCTTACAACTGCTGCAAATGAGCATGTCAAAAGCCCTATTGTTATTGAAAGCGAAAATATAAATATAGAAGGCTTGCAAATCATTATAGTTACGATTCAAGAAGGCACAGACAAACCTTATACAGATAAAGATGGACTTATTTTTGTCAAAAACGGTGCGGATAAGCGAAAAGTAGTGAGCAAAGAAGAAATCTCGCGGCTTCTGCAAAGTAGTGGAAACCTGTATGCAGAAAAAATGCTTATTCCCCACTCTTCCATCAAACAATTAGAATGGATAACATTCAAAGAATTTTATGAAAAAAAATATAAAGAAGAGATTGAAAATGAGGCATTTGCCCAAAAAGTAGAAAATGTTTATCTGGGAGAAAATGGAAACATAAACCTTGCGGCAAACCTTTTATTTGGCAAAAAGCCGCAACTCCTCAGCCCTGATTTTTATATTACTGCGATTTGGTTTTATGGCAACGAAGTAAGTGGAAATCAGTACCTTTCGAGCGAAAATATAGGCGGAAATTTGGCAGATATGTTCAAAGCAGCGCAAAAATTTATAATAGCTTGTCTAAGAAAAGTACAAAATGGCAGGGATTTTAACACTTTGGGGGAGTTAGAAGTGCCTGAATTAGTCATCAATGAATTGCTTGTAAACGCGCTTATTCACAGAGATTATTTTATAAAAGATTCAATAAAAGTGTTTATTTTTGACAATAGAATAGAAATAAAAAGTCCCGGAAAGTTGCCAAATAGCCTCACTTCTGCCCAAATTCAAAAAGGAATTAGCCGCAGAAGGAACTCATTATTAGCGTCTTTTGCCTTTGATGTGTTGCCATATCGAGGGGCAGGAAGTGGCATTTTGCGTTCTATTCAAGCCTATCCGCATCTCGAATTTATAAATGATACAGAAATGGAAGAATTTACGGCTATTATTTATCGTCAAAAAAATCTATAAGCTCACGCAGATTTCCACAGATTTAACCGCAGATTTTCGCAAATAGAAGCTTGATTTTTGTTAAATCTGTGTGAATCTGCGTCCCTAATCTGCGAAAATCTGCGCGAAACACAACAATATGCAAACCAAACAAATCTTACAATTCGACCAAGTTTCTATCAGTTTTGAGGAGAAAAGCATCTTAGAAAGCATGAGTTTCAAGGTGCATCTCGGCGAGTTTGTCTATATTGTAGGCAAAACAGGCTCAGGCAAAAGTACTTTGCTCAAAATGATTTATGCCGATTTGATGCCTCAACGTGGCTCTGTTATGGTCGCAGAAATGGTTACAAGCTCGCTTTCTCCTGACCAAAT
>JAYUZN010000072.1:0-23365 GCA_043751755.1 Bacteroidota bacterium
TCCCTTGAAAAGGGGACGAAAATCTTGCTCATTTGTATAAAAATGACGTACCATAGAAAGATTTAAGGTCTTCCCAAAACGGCGCGGACGAGTGCATAACACAACTGCCCCTGCATTAATTACGTCCTTGACAAAAAGCGATTTATCCACAAAATAACGATTATCTTCTCGTAGTTTGCGGAAACTATCATAACCAATTCCTATATTTTGCTTCATTCTCCAAAAATAAGGACAAAGTTACGGTTTTTTTTTGCAAAATACAAGCGATTAAGAGAATAAGCCCCTTTTTTCTCCCCCCTTTTTTCTACATACTTTCTACTAAAATAGACAGATTATTACAAGAAAATAAAGGTATGATTTTAAGAAGGATATTTATTATAAAAGAAGGGTTTTTTGAAATAAATGAGTGTTTGTATTTATTAATAAATTGATTATCAATATATTATTCATTAAAATTTACGATATTTTCATTTTTGAAATAAACTTTTAATAAACATTTTTTTGAAATAAATATGCGAAAACATTAATAATATGTCATAATCTTACAAATGGCACAAAGATTGGTTATAATTGTTTTAGGCAGGGACTGTGGGCTTTTGCTCACTTACTCTTTCTGCCCAGATAACGTTTTTAAGTACGAGTGAGAAATAATCTAAACCTATATTTTCGATATATCTTAGATTGATTATAATAAACTTATATTAACTCTCAACTTTCAACTCTCAACTTTCAACTCATTCTATATCTATATGCTGCGCAATTGTATGAAAAAATTTACCTATTTCTCCACCTTCTTCTTAAGCCTCTCTCTCTATTGTGGCTATGGGCAGATAAGCGGTTCTGTATATCGCGACTACAATAACAATGGAACACGTCAAAACCTTAACCCGAATGAGCCAGGCGTTTCAGGCATTTTGGTCAACGTTTACAATGGTGCAGATGTGTTGATAGCTTCCTATTTAACCGCCACAAACGGCACTTATAACATTCCTGCTATTGGCTCTGTTTACAATAGCACTTTAGGCTCAAATACAGGCTCTGTAAGAAGTGGGTTGCAAGTTCGGATAGAGTTTTTGCTCATAAATACAGGTATTGGCGGCAGCACCTATCAGGCTTTTCCTACGGGATTGGCTTCGGAAAATGGCTCATCTGTACAATTTGTTACAGGCGGAGCAAGTGCCACAAATATAAATTATGCTCTCAATAACCCTGCGGATTATGCGGACGCAAATCCGCAACTTGTTTATAATACTTATGTGCGAGGGCATCAAATTGGCGGCGCAAATGCAAACCGCATTACCCTCAATTATATGCCTTATTCCCTTGGCAACCCCGCAGGTTCGGCAACAACGGGCAAAATTCCCGTAGCTTCTGCTGCACAAATCGGCACAACTTATGGCGTTGCGCATCAAAAAGGCTCAAATAGCGTGTTTTCGGGGGCTTTGATGAAAAGGCACGTAGGCTTTGGTCCCGCAGGAACGGGAGCTATTTATCGCAGCGACCTTACAGCAGGCACAACTACGACCTTTTTGGATTTGAATGGGTTGTTTGGGGCAGGCACAGCAGGGGTAGACCCGCACCCTCTTTCTGTAACGACTGCTGCATGGAAAAAAGATTCTGCTGCATGGGACTCTGTAGGGAAAATTTCTTTGGGTGATGTGGATATTTCAGAAGATGAAAAAACGCTTTGGACAATTAATCTTACAGATAGAAAATTATACCAAATTCCTTTGGGTTCTGCCACAAATCCTGTCGCACCTATAGTGGCGCAGATTGGGCGTTTTCCTGTTTCGGGCGACCTCACAGGCTTGACGGGCTTGGTCGGCACAAATTTGGCGACAGATATTCGTCCTTTTGGTTTAGGCATCAAAAATGGATTGGTCTATGTGGGACTTGTGCATACTTCGCAAACCGCACAGTTGGTCAGCGAACTTCGTGCTTTTGTCTATTCCTTCAATCCGAGTACGCAGATTTTTACAAAAGTCTTGGATTTCCCCCTCAATTATCCGCGCCATTTTGCGGTAAATGACGGGGCAAATAGCAATTCTGCAAATTGGCAACCTTGGAAAACGGTTTTTACCCTTGCTTCTCCCGTTTTTGGCAATGAACATGCAGTTCCGCAAGCCATGTTATCGGATATTTCTTTTAATGGAGACATTATGCAGTTGGGTTTTAGAGATAGATATGGAGACCAAACAGGTTTTTCACAAAATAACACAGCAGGAACAGGGTCTTTTAGCGGTACTACGGCAGGAGATTTGTTGTATGCAAACCCAAATGGGGCAGGCGGATGGACGATAGAAAGCAATGCACAATCCAATCCTGCAGGTACTTTTGGACCTTCTACAGGGGCAGCAAATGCGCAAGGTCCTGATAATGGGGAGTTTATATTTAGGGATAAATTTCCGATAAGCCAAACGACTTATACGGGAGCCGCTTTTATTATTCATGATGAAGTCGTAGTAGGCGGATTGGCGCAAATACCGGGCTATTCAGATTTGGCAGTTACTTCGCTCGACCCCGCAGATGATTTCAATGCCGCTTTTGATGCAGGAATTAGCTGGTTTAACAATACAACGGGGGATAGAAGCAAGGCTTTTTTGGTCTTTAATGGCGGCTCTACAAATGATGCTTTTTTGGGAAAAGCAAATGGCGTAGGCGATATTGAATATGTTTCTGCCCCTGCCCCTACCGAAATTGGCAATAGAGTTTGGAATGATTATGATGAAGATGGCGTGCAAGATGCTGATGAAAGAGGAATTGCGAATGTTATTGTAGAATTATATGCAGATTTTGATATAGATAATGTGCCTGATGGCATTCTGTTGGCAACGGATACTACGGATAGCAAAGGAACTTGGGCATTCAATCGGGCAAATATAATGGACGGCGACCCTACTATCATTGGTTTTCAGGCGGGTTTGGCAGTGGGAAAACAGTATATTGTGAGCATTGCGAATACTTTTTGGAGTGGCGCAAGTGGTTTAGGGGCTTTGACAGGCTTTCATTTGTCTCCCTCAAATGCCACGACAGGCGCGGGGCAGGACGATTTGATAGATAATGACGCAGCCGTTTTAGCTACTGTTCCACAAATTTCTGCCCCAATTGGCATGGCAGGAGAAAGCAATCATAGTTTTGATTTTGGCTTTTTTGCCCCAAAAATGATAGTTGGCGACTATGTTTGGGTGGACAAAGACCAGGACGGCGTGCAAGATGCGAATGAAACAGGGGCAAGCGGCGTTACGGTTTCCTTACTTAACAATGCAACGGGGCAAATAATAAGTGTCATAAAAACAGATGCAACAGGGTATTATTATTTCCATAACATTACAGAAGGCACTTACGAAATACAGGTTTCTCTGCCCACAGACTACGTTTTTTCGCCCACAACAGGCGGCAATGAAAGTACGGATTCTGATGTCTTGAATTTTGCAGGGAAAACAGGGACTTTTACGGTTATTCCTTTTCAAGACACCTTGGGAATTGACGCAGGCATTTATTTTCAACCTGCCACAACAGGCACTTTTGGGGATTTTGTGTGGTATGATACGGATAAAAATGGCATTCAAAACTCTGGAGAAATTGGCGTAGCGAATGTTACGGTTACTTTGTATAGCAGCGTGGGCGCAATCGTTATGACTACGAAAACCGACCAAACAGGCAAATATTTGTTCCAAAATATCCCTGCTTCTAACTATACAATGGGCATTACGCCCCCCGTAGGCTACACCTTTAGCCCGCAAGACCAAGGCGGAAACGACAATTTGGATAGCGACATAAACCTCCTTTCAGGAAAAACAAATTTTACGAATATAACAATATATGAACAGGATTTGTCTTGGGACGCAGGACTTATTCCACAAACGGCAAGCAAGGGTTCTATTGGCGATTTTGTATGGAATGACCTCAATCAAAATGGGATTCAAGAGGCGGGTGAGCCAGGCATTTCAGGCTTGCAAGTCATTTTGTACAATGGCTTACATGTAGCCCTTGACACGACTTATTCAGATGCTTATGGAAATTATGTGTTCTATAACATAGATGGCGGAGCTTATTATTTGTCCTTTACTTTGCCGAGTGGCTATGCGTATTCTGCGCCGAATCAAGGTACAAATGACGACATAGACAATGATATATTAGCGACAGGAGAAACAAATAGGATTTTGTTGGGAGCTGGCGAAAACTTGACCAATATAGATGCGGCTTTTTACCTCCTTTTGCCCGCAGGTACGGCTGTAATTGGCGACAAAGTATGGCTTGATGGTAATGCAAATGGCTTGCAAGAGGCAAATGAAGCAGGGGTTGCGGGAGTTACAGTTACTTTGTTAAATAACACTTTTTCACTTGTTTCTACAACCGTTACAGATAGCAAAGGAAAATATCGTTTTGTGCAGCTTGCAGCAGGAAACTATTATGTGCAGTTCAGCAACCTTCCACAAGGCTTTTCTTTTACCCAAAAAGATGCTGACGGAAATGCAGGAAATAGCACAGATAGCGACCCAAATACGGGCAATGGAATGACTGATGTCATTGCGTTATCCGCAGCAGAAATTAATCTTTCGATTGATGCAGGTTTGATTCAACAAGCTACAAATGGCGGAAAAGGCAGCATAGGAAACTTCGTTTGGTACGATACAAATAGAGATGGAATTCAAAATGCAACCGAACCCGGGCTTGCAAATGTTACCATTACTTTGACAAATATAACCACAAGTGCCACGCAAATCCTTAAAACAGATGGAACAGGCTTCTATTTATTCAATAATTTGGACGCTGGAAACTACCGCATTACGGCTACTACGCCTTCGGGATATAGCTTTACTTTGGCAAATCAAGGCAGCGATGATGCCTTAGATAGTGATGCAGATGCTGGGGGAAATGCGCCGATTTTGCTCTTAGCAGCTGGAGAAATGAACGACAAAATAGACATAGGAATGTTTATTACAGCCTTGTTAAGTCCTGCGACTATTGGAGATTTTGTATGGATAGACAGCAATAACAATGGACAGCAAGACGCAGGAGAAGTAGGTATGCCTGGGGTAAGTGTAACTTTATATGACATAAATGGAGCTGCAATTCAAGCCACAACTACCGATTATCAAGGGCATTATTATTTCACAGGCATTGGCGCAGGGACTTATACAATCGGTTTTGGCAACCTTCCCACAGGCTTTCAGTTAGGTACGCAAGACAATGTAGCAGACGACAATATAGACAGCGACCCCGACCCAACAACGGGGCTTACAGATGCTTTTACTTTGACGGCAGGGCAGACTTTGCTCAATATAGATGCGGCAATTACTTCGCCTACAAAAGCGGCACTTGGCAATTTTGTATGGTTAGATAATGACGTAGATGGCTTGCAAAATAACAATCCACAAGGAGCTGCAGGAATTACGATTGTACTGTTAAATGGCACAAATACGCCGATTGCAACGGCAATTACAGATGCAAAAGGCTTTTATTTTTTCCCAAATCTCGCAGCAAGTACCTATAAAATTCAGCCCGCAAATCTGCCCCTTGGCGCGCAATTTACTTTGCAAAACATAGGCGGAACCGAAAGCACAGATAGCGACATCAACCCATTTACAGGCATCAGTGATGTGGTAACTTTGGCACTTGGACAGGTAAATTCAGACCTTGACGCAGGACTTGGTAAGGCTCCGTCAAGCACTTTGACAGGCTATTTTTGGTACGATTTCACTACTACAGGCGCACTTACAAACCTCAATGGCTTGCAAGATGCAGGAGAAAAACCCGCAGCAGGCGCAACTTTGGGCTTGTTCGATTTGGCAGGAACTACTTTGCTTTCTACGACCGTTACCGATGCAAATGGAAATTATATTTTTCAAAATCTTAACAATGCTACTTATACCATAAAAACCCTTGCTTTGCCTTTTGGTACACGCTTCACAATAGCGAATGCAGGCGGCGGAAATGACAGCACAGACAGCGATTTTGTGATAGCTACAGCAGATGCAGGTACGTATATAGTAGGCGTAGGGCAAAATATAGAAGGGGCAGACGGGGGCTTGATTCCACCCGCAAGTGCGCAAGGGCTTACTTTTTCGGACGGAAAAGCAGGCTATGGCAATACGGCAGATGGCATTCGCAATTATCAAATTCCTATGGATAGTGGCTCTGGAGCAGATGCGGGCGTGGGCAATGTCTTAGTATTGTTATTGGATAAAATAGGAACAATAATTGCGACTACCCGTACAGATGATTTGGGGGAATATAAGTTTGCAGGACTGCAATCAGGTTCGCCTTATAACACTGTTTTTGAACCGAATCCTGCGACTTGTGTAACTTGTGATTTTACTTTGCATAATGCTGTTTCTGCAAATGATACGACAGACAGTGACGCAGATACGACTTTTGTAGTAAGTTATTTCTCAAGATTATTTGTTTTATCCGACACCATAAAAGGCTTGTTTCCTTACGAA
The DNA here is from genome assembly GCA_043751755.1 of Bacteroidota bacterium. Taxonomy (GTDB): domain Bacteria; phylum Bacteroidota; class Bacteroidia; order J057; family J057; genus JAAFHL01. The sequence goes on from JAYUZN010000072.1 coordinate 6,447, forward strand.
AACCGCAAATTTGTAGATGCAGGGTATCGCAAGCCCGGCAGCGCATTTCCTGTAGAAATCAGCAGCCTTGACGCAGAATGGAGAGGCGTAGATGCGCTTATAACATGGCAAACTGCTGTTGAAATCAATAGCGATTATTTTGCGGTAGAACGTACTTTGGACAATGGACGCAGCTTTACTTGGCTCGGAAATGTGAAGGCTTCAGGAAATACAGAAAAAATGATTTCCTATAGTTTTACAGATATTGGGGTAAAAAATGCGGCAGACAAGCAGGTTTATTATCGTCTCAAAGCAGTAGATGTAGATGCTACGTACAAGTACAGCGAATTGGTAGAGTTGAAAGTCAATGAGTTAGCAGATGATATTTATTTCAATGCTTATCCCAATCCTACCAAAGATATGGTGTATATAGATTATCATGTTACGGGTGTTGCTGTGTTAGAAATGAAAGTGGAGAATGAAATCGGTCAGATTATTTATGCGGAAGAAATGCAAAATACAGGCAAACCCGAACAAATTTATATAGACTTACGAGACTTTGCAGATGGCATTTATTTTATTCATCTCAATGTGAATAATAGGGCTATTGTGCGGAAATTGGTAAAGAATTGAGCATTATTAGGAGTTACGCATTTTGCCACGAATTGCCACGAATTAACAGCCCTAATTCGTGAAAATTAGGGGCAATTATAGATAAGCTTTCAATTCGGGTGGCGCGCTTTTCAAAAGCGTGCCACCCGAATAATGTTAATACAGCCCTTTTTAGCTATTCTGCGGGAACAAATACTCCAAGTATCCCACCCATAAGAGCGATTGTTACCAACCAATACCCAACATTGATGAGAATAAGCGACCAAGGTTTGCGCTCAAATAAGGCATTGTTGATAATCACAGGCGCAACCATCATAAATCCTACTACGCTCGCATGAAATGCCCCATGCACAAAGCCGCCATGTACATGTTTGTACAAATAAACCCCCATAACAACGGCCATTAGCCAAGAAATGCCAAAAATCATGGGCATATTGCCGTTTTTTAGTTCCTCATCAGACATATTCAGCGATTTTTGCCAAATATTTCCAAAGGTTTTGGGGTGATACCAAATAAAACCTAACACCAAAGTCGAAGTCGCTGCAAGCAAAATCGCTATCCAGTTGAGTTTTTCAAACATAAGCTAAATGATTAAAAGTAATGAGATAATTTGTTGATTGTCAAACAAAGACGTTTGCAAAACTAAGGATAGATTTTGATTTTCCAAATATATTTTATCCTTCTTCTATTTTTCGCAGCAATAAACTACATTTTTTTCGCAATTTTGCACCAGATTTACAAGATAACGCAGGGGAGAATCTTTGACAAAATAACGTTTTTGACAAGATTGACAAGATAAACAAGATAACGCAGGTAAGGGAAACTTTATCTGCGTTATCTGCTATCATCTGCGAAAATCTGCGTGAAACCAAATTATACCAAAAATGGACAGCAACTATTCAAAAAGAGGCGTTTCTGCGGGCAAAGAAGACGTACATTTTGCCATTCGCAACCTTGACAAAGGCTTATTTCCTAAGGCGTTTTGCAAGGTTTTACCCGATTTTATGGGCGGAGATGCTGCCTATTGCAACCTCATGCACGCTGATGGCGCAGGTACAAAATCGGCTTTAGCGTATTTATATTGGAAAGAAACAGGGGATTTGTCTGTATGGCAGGACTTAGTGCAAGATGCACTTGTCATGAATTTGGACGACTTGATGTGCGTAGGGGCTGTAGATAACTTCTTGGTTTCTAATACAATAGGTAGAAATAAATTCCTTATTCCGCGCGAAGTGTTGGCAGAATTATTGGACGGAATGGAAGCCTTTTTTGCAACTTTGCGCAATTTTGGAATTGAAATTCACAACACAGGTGGCGAAACGGCGGACGTGGGAGACGTGGTAAAAACATTAATTGTGGATTCTACTTTATTTTGCCGTTTGAAAAGAGATGAGGTAATTACCAATGAAAAAATAGGCGAAAACTCGGTCATAGTGGGCTTGGCAAGCTATGGAAAAGCGACCTACGAAACGACTTATAATAGCGGAATCGGCAGCAACGGACTCACAAATGCTCGTCATCAGGTGTTGAGCCAATATTATAGAACCCATTTTCCCGAAACTTTTGACGATAATATTCCCGAAGATTTGGTGTATGCGGGCAAATATCGCCTTACAGATAGCTTTGAAGACGCGCCTTTGAACGTAGGAAAATTGCTGTTAAGCCCAACTCGCACCTATTTGCCTGTTGTAAAAGCCATTTTTGAGGTTTGCAGAGAAAAAATACAGGGCATGATTCATTGCACAGGCGGCGCGCAAACCAAAGTCTTGAAATTTGTGGAAAATCTGCATGTTATTAAAGATAATCTATTGCCAATTCCGCCTGTTTTTCGCCTTATAGAAAGTGCTGCCCCGATTTCTCGCAAAGAAATGTACGAAACTTTGAACATGGGACATCGCTTAGAAATCTATACAGATACGGAAACGGCTGCGGAAATTGTAGCGATTTCGGAGGCTTTTGGCATTGCGGCGCAAATTATTGGCAGGTGCGAAAAAGCAGAAAAGAATCAGGTTTCGCTGTTGGCAAATGGGGAAACATATATTTACGGGTAGTTTCATGAAAATAAGCTACCTTTGTATTTTCGGAGTTCACGCAGATTTTCGCAGATGTGAGCAGATAACACAGATGATAGATTATTTTTATCTGCGAAATCTGCATTTATCTGTGTGAATCTGCGTGCAAAAAACACAAAAAACCATGATAGAATTACCAATCGGCGTAAGCGGCTGGGGCATCTTGCGGAAATACAAGTCTTTGTATGTGGACAAAACGCCTTTTGTCAAGGTCTTAGAAGAAAGCTCGCTCAAATATGTTACCTTTTTGCGCCCCCGCAAATTTGGCAAATCCCTGTTTATGTCTATGTTGCACCATTATTATGGCGTAGAGCATCAGGCAAAATTTGACTATCATTTTTCGGGAACCTATATAGGTGAAAATCCGACCTCTTTTGCAAGCAGCTATTTTGTGCTACAACTCGGTTTTTCTGGCATCATCACAGACAGCGAAAAATCCACTTTTGAGGGCTTTTTGGGAAATGTCATTCATGGGGTACGCCGATTTTTCAGGACTTTTCCTGCCTATTTTTCTGAAAAAGAAGTAGCTGAAGTAGAAAAAATAAAAGCCCCACAATTGGTGTTAAAATACCTTTTTGCTAAAATAGAGTCTCTGCCTTACAAACTCTACATTCTCATAGACGAATATGACCACTTTTCGCATCAAGTCTTGATATTTCACCCCAATCGCTTTATGGATATGGTGGGAAAAGAAGGCTTTGTGCGTAAATTTTATGAGACCATCAAAGAAGCTGCGATGGATAATGTGGTGGAAAAAGTGTTTATAACAGGTATTTCTCCCGTAACCTTAGATAGCATGACAAGCGGTTTTAACATTACAAAACCGATAACGCATTTAATCGAATTTCATGACATGTTGGGCTTTACGAAGGCAGAAGTATTATGGATTTTGGAAAAAATAGGGGTACCTGAAAAAGACATTTCCAAAACTTTACGAGATTTGACGGCTTGGTATGATGGCTATTTATTTCACAAAAAAGCCAAAGAAAGGCTCTACAATTCCAATATGGTCATGTATTTTGCGGAAGAATATGCAAGAAGTGGCGAATATCCTTCAAATCTGTTAGACATAAATATTGCTTCTGATTACAGCAAAATCCGTTTAGCTACGCAACTTGGCAATATTCCTATCCAAAATAATGCTGTGTTACAAACGCTTATCGAAAATGGAGAAATCCCTGCGGAACTTACCGAACAATATTCTTTTGAAAAGAAATTTAAAACAGGCGATTTTGTCAGTTTTTTGTATTATATGGGTTTATTGACGATAAAAAAAGAGAAAAGTGGGCGAATTTACTTCAAAATCCCCAATATTGTCATTCAAAAATTGTATTTTGATTTTTTTAGAGAAGTCCTGTTATTTGACGAAAAAGACGGAGATATTACCAATCATGAAGAAGTGAATGAAGCGATTGCTTTGCTATGTTATGATGATATGCCGCAACCCATTGTAACGCAACTTTGTATGGCTATTCATAAACTTTCGGTAAGAGATACAAAAGATTTGAGCGAATCGCATATTAAAGCCATGCTCATTAGCTTTTTGTCTATGGGCAGAGTCTATTATATAAAGTCCGAATATGAAATTGATAGGAAATTTTTGGACGTGCTTTTGCTCAAACGCCCGCCTTTTGACATGCCTTATAATGTAGCTTTAGAACTCAAATATCTGCCAAAAAGCCGAGAAGCCGAGTTTGAAATCGTCAAAGCAGAGGCAATAGAACAGGTAAAAGGCTATTTAGCCATGCCCGAATTGGAGGAATACCCCGATTTGAGAACGTATTTAATTGTAATTGTAGGGGAAGAATGTAGGTGCTTGGAAAAAATCGCCCTTCCGTAGTTGCCATTTTCTAAATGGCAGGATTGCCATTTAGAAAATGGCAGCTACGGATTTGGGCGGTTTGCCTATTTCCAGTCCTTCAAATCAGGCTCCACATACAGCCATTTTACCTCTGGGCAAGCATCGCGCAACTGCTTTTCAAACTCATTTATCAACTCACTCACTTGATAAGCCGTAAGGTGCGGCTCGCACATAATTTTAACGCAACCTAAGACCTCGCCAGGGCCTTGTTGAATGGTTATAATATTGATAAGTTCCTTTATATGAGGGTGTTTGATAGCGATTTCTTGGGCGGTTTGTGTGATAAAAGGGTCGGCACTTTCGCCAATAAGGAGCGATTTGACTTTGATAGAAAGAAAAATAGCCACCAAAATTAGCACAATTCCGATGAAAAGTGAGCCAAGTGCGTCATATCTGCTATCATTTGTATAATAAGACAATAACATGGCAATAAGGGCAAAAATAAGCCCTACAACAGCTGCAAAATTTTCGCCAAAAATCACAATCAAGTCGCTGTCTTTCGTTTCGCGGAGGTAGCGCATAAAAAAGGTTTGTCCTCGTCTTTCATTGATTTCCAAGAGGTTAGAAAAAAGAGAATAGCCTTCTAAACAGATAGAAAAAGCCAAAATCCCTACCCCCCAAATAACGTTTTCTACGGCTTCGGGCTGACCGTATTTGTGGATACCTTCGTAGATAGAAAACATGCCGCCTATCGAAAATAGCAACATTGCCACCATAAATGACCAAAAATAAGCGGCTCGCCCATAGCCAAGAGGATGCTTGTCATCGGGCGATTGTTTGCTTTGCTTTACCCCTACTAAGAGCAATGCTTGATTGGCGCAGTCGGCAAAAGAATGTATGGTTTCTGCCAACATTGCGCCCGAACCTGTCATAAAAGCGGCAAAACCTTTGCTGAATACTATCAATAAATTGACGACAAGGCTCTGAATAATATGCCCTACGCCTTCGTGTTTTTTGCTCATAAATATCGTTTATTTCACGCAGATTTCCGCAGATTGAGGACGCAGATTTTACGCAGATTAAGAAAAGTGGTTATTTGATAATTTTTGTGGAATATCGTTATATTTCACGCAGATTGAGGACGCAGATTTTACGCAGAGGGAGCAAAGTCCTTATTTGATAATTTCGGACATTTGCGTGCCTCAATGTCTCAGCGAATAGGCAATAATCCCCGCTGCAACGCCTACATTCAAAGATTCTGCGCCGCCTATTCGGGGAATTGTGAAGGCTTTTGCCTGTTGCAAAACGGTCTTTGAAACGCCATTTGCCTCATTTCCTAACACAATACAAGCATTTGCCGAAAAGTGTGTGTCCTGAATAGGCGTGCCTTGCATGTCTGCGGCATATAGTTCGGGAAAAAGTGCCAGAAATTCGGGAGAAATGGTTTTGAGATATGCCACTTTTACCCTAAAAATAGCTCCCATAGAACTGCGCAAAGTCTTGGGATTCAATACATCTGCTGTGCCTTCTGTACAAATCACCTGCGATATACCAAACCAATCTGCAATGCGCAAAATCGTCCCTACATTGCCGGGGTCTTGTATATTTTCTAACAAAAAATGCTGCCCCTGTCCCACAAAATCGGGCGGAATGTCTGTAAACATTTTGCCAAAATTATCTGTTGCAGGAAAACGAATGACCGTTATCATGCCTTCGGGAGAGTGCAAGGTCGCGAGTTGTTGAAAGGCTTCCTTTTTGGCTACAAAAAGCGGGAAATCGGCGTTTTGAGGCAAAAAGGAGCTTATTTTTTCGCTTTCTTCTGCCAAAACTACGGCTGCCACTATGTCAAAAGTGCTGCGATAGACTTCTTCAAACATTTTGATTCCTTCTACCAAAAACATTTTTTCGGCATAGCGATATTTTTTGGCTAATAAGGACTTAAAAAATGTTAATTTTGCTGTTGAAAGCGGAATCATGAGGTGTGTCTTAGGTTCACGCAGATAAACGCAGATGAGAGGAGATGTCGCAGATGTAAGAATTGTTATCTGCGTTATCTGCTTTTATCTGCGCAAATCTGCGTGAAATACAAGAAAAAAATGACTAAAAAACAGCACAAATATACGTCTATTTTTTATATTTTGGGATTTTTTGTCTTTGTTTGGGGCGGCTGCAATACGGTGCAGTTTGTGCCAGAAGGGAAATATTTGCTCAAAAAAGAGGTCGCTATCAAAGGCGCAAAAGCCTTGACAAGTAGCCAAGTATATGAGGCGGTACGGATTCGGGAAAATCGGCGTATGTTGATGGGACCCAAAACCTTTTTGTATCTCTATAATTTGGGGAAAATAATAGAATATGATAGCACCCTTGTGAAAAAATTATTGTTGAAACGAGAATCTATTAGAGAGTATTATTATCCTCTGATTGTCAAGAGTTTAACTCAAGATTTTGGAGAACCGCCTGTTTTGTTAGATATTGCCAAAATCAAAAGTGATAGCATAAATATCCGAAGTTTGTACTTTGCAAATGGCTATTTTTCTCCCAAAATTACCTACAAAATAGACACAATTGACAACCTTTTTCAGTACCAAAAAGGGAAAGTTAGTTTTTATATTGAAGAAAACGCCCCTTATAAAATTGGCTATTTTGAAAAAAATATCGCAGATAGTGTCATAAAATCCCTGTTTTTTGCAGAAATAGACAACTGTAAATTGGTGGTTGGAAACAACTACAATCATAGCGATATGGATGCCGAACGAAATCGCATTGCGATACAAATGCGAGATAAAGGTTTTTTTAATTTTTCGCCCAATATGGTGCATTTTGAGGCAGATACGCTCAATCATTATACTGCCCCCGAAGGCTATGATGCCGGTTCTTTGTACCTCAAAATGAAGATGACGATTGCCGAAAAGCCCGTTCAATATCATATTGGCGAGATAAAAGACTCCCTGATTTCTGCCTTTTTTAATGATAGAGGAGAAGATTATTTTGCCCCTTTTCGCACAGATACAGTGCCGCCGGACGTGCGTCTCGCCATTCCGCTCACTCGTTTGCAAGATACAAGCTTGCATATTGCGTTCAAAGTGAGCGAAAATTTGCTCAAAGAAGTGAACTTTGATTTCATCGGGCAGAGAATTAAAATCAAGGAAGGGGAATTGTATTCGCGTACCAAAATGCAAGAGACACAACGTGATTTGCAGCGACTTACGATGTTTCAATACGTGAATATGACCTATATTCCCAATGATTCTACGAAAGAAATTGCGGTCAAAATCACCAACAAACTCTCTCCCCGTTTTGCGCAAAAAGTGGGGGCAGAAGTCTTTACAAATGTTGTAAATGACCAATCTAACCTTAATTCGGGCTTGAATATCAGTTTGGGGGTAAATGGTTCTTTGCGCAATCGAAACACTTTTTCTCATTCCGAACAATCCGAACTTTCGCTGGCAGGTTTGATAGGCTTGTATAGCCCAAGAACAGGGGCAGATTCGGGGCAGGTAAAACTCTTGTATGAGGTCAGGGCGAAGGCAAGCATTGATTTTCCCCGTTTTATAACGCCTTCTACTCGCTTCAATCGCCGCAATTTTGGGCAGCACAATCCTACGTCTTCGCTTTTAGGCTCGTTTAGGTTAGAGAGTCGGCGCGAATATAAACGGGTAACTTTGGGGGGAAATGTCTCCTATCGTTGGAATCATATTCCCTATAAATCTATCATTAGCAGCCAATTTACGCCTCTGGCATTGGACATTATAAGCGTTCCCGAAAGCTCGCTTGCTTCGGATTTTATTGCAGTTTTGGTGCGTTCTCCGCAGTTGTTGCGGGATTTTCAGCCCCGTTTTAGCTCGCGTACTATGTATAGCTACACACATTCCGAATACATGAGTACCCGTACAAAGCCTACTTTTTTCCTGCGAGGTTCGGGCGAAGAAGCGGGGACTTTGCCCTATATTTTGGACAATTTGTTGGGGCTTACGTCTTTGGATAAGAGCGAAATCGCTGACCAATCTTTGTATTTTGACAAAAAAAATCCTATTTATTATGCGCGTTATTTCAAGTTTACGGGGGAAGGAAAATATTTCATTCCTTTGTGGAAACAGGGGGAAATTGTGCTGCGGGGCTTGGTTGGGGCGGGTTTGAAATGGAAAAACACTTTAGAATTGCCGATTCAAAACCGCTTTTATTCGGGCGGAACGAACTCTATGCGGGGCTGGCAATCTAACTTGTTGGGACCGGGACTCACGCCTCAAGATTCTAATAGAATTATTCCCCTTGGCGGCGATTATGCGGTAGAAATGAATGCGGAATTTCGATTCAAAATGTATTCGTATTTCAATCTGGCTTTGTTTACAGACTTGGGAAATACGTGGTATGGCTATAATTCGCAGCTTGCTTCTCTGTATCCTGACGTTATGCGAATGGTGTTGATAAAGCCTGTTTCGGAGCCGAATCGCTACGAAAATCTCAAATTGGGCTGGGACGCAGGGATAGGTTTACGCGCAGATTTTACCTTTCTTATTTTTCGGGTAGATTTGGCACAACAACTGTATCTGCCTCAATATCAGGATTTTGTGTGGAATATCAATTTTGAAAAAGATACGCGCAGGCTGTATAGAAATGTGAGTGTGGGCATAGGCTATCCGTTTTAGCTTGGGCAATTCAGGAAAAACTTGCCTGCTGTAAAGAAAAAAGAGCTAAACTTTTCGGCTTTTGAGCCTAAAAACCGCAAAGTTCGCAAAGAAAGCCCACGCAAAGGACGCAAAGTGAGTAATTTTGAGTTATTCCTTTGCGTTCTTTGCGGTTCCTTTGCGAACTTTGCGGTGAAACAAGAGATATTTGCATTTTGTCAGCTCCATTTTCTTTACAGCAGGGAAAAATTTGCGAAAATCTGCGTCCCTTATCTGCGCAAATCTGCGTGAACCCCAGATTTTAGCAGATTTTTTCTTTATAGCAAGCATTTTTTCTCTTATCCTGTAAACATGTCATTTCTTCACGAAATGACATGTTTACAGGCAAATTTACGGAACATCTATCCCGTTTTAAGTATAAATCTTCGAGATTTAGTAAGCAGGAACAGTTTTACAAGTGAATACACTCCCCATAAGCCTGTGCTACCGCCTCCATCACCGCCTCCGACATGGTAGGGTGTGGGTGAACCGCCTTGATAATCTCATGCGCAGTCGTTTCCAACTTGCGCGCCACGACTACCTCCGCAATCATATCCGTAACGCCCGCACCGACCATATGGCAGCCGAGCCATTCGCCATATTTAGCATCAAAAATGACTTTTACAAAGCCGTCTTTTTTGCCCGAAGCGCTTGCTTTTCCAGAAGCAGAAAAAGGGAATTTCCCTACTTTGATTTCGTAGCCCTTTTCTTTTGCCTGTTTTTCGGTCAAACCTACAGAAGCAATTTCGGGCAAACAATAGGTACAGCCCGGAATATTGCCATAATCCATCGCCTCCACATGCAAACCCGCAATATGCTCCACACAAATAATGCCTTCATGCGAGGCTACATGCGCTAATGCAGGTCCGGGAGTCATGTCCCCAAAGGCATAAATACCCGGCACATTTGTACGATAAAAATCATCTGTTATAACACGCCCTTTTTCCATCTGAATCCCAAGTGCCTCTAAGCCCAAGTTTTCGAGATTTGCCACAATTCCTACGGCAGATAACAAAATGTCGCCTTCGATTTTCACCTCGCCTTTTGCCGTTTTGACCGTTGCTACCACGCCTTCCCCACTTGTATCTGTGGCAATCACTTCCGAACTTGTCATAATATTCATGCCTTTTGCCTTGTAAAGTCGCTCCATTTGCTTAGAAACTTCCTCATCTTCTACGGGCAAAATTCTGTCCATATATTCAATTATCGTAATTTCCGTTCCCAATGTATGATAGAAATAAGAAAATTCTATGCCTATCGCCCCCGAACCTACCACAATCATTTTCTTGGGCTGCGTGGGCAAAGTCATTGCCTCTCTGTAGCCGATGATTTTTTTGCCATCTATGGGCATCGCAGGCAAACTACGAGAACGCGCGCCCGTTGCCAACAAAATATGCTTTGCTTCGTGAATAGCTGTTGTTCCATCTGCCGCCGTAACTTCCACTTTTTTGTCGGCAGTGAGCTTGGCGATGCCTGTTATAACGTCTATTTTATTTTTACGGAACAAAAAACTAATGCCTTTGCTCATGCCATTTGCTACGTCTCTGCTACGCGACACAACGGCAGAAAAATCTTTGTCAATGCCTGTGGCAGACAAGCCATATTTTTCGGCATGTTGCAAATATTCCATCACTTCCGCACTTTTGAGCAAGGCTTTTGTAGGAATACAGCCCCAATTGAGGCAGATTCCGCCCAAACTTTCCCGCTCTACACAAGCGACTTTCATGCCCAATTGTGCCGCACGAATGGCAGCCACATAGCCGCCAGGACCACTCCCGATAACAATAATGTCGTACATAAAAATGAATGAATGAATTTTATCAGATATACGTTTAATAGCATGGCGAACTTTTTAAAAGTGCGCCACGCTGCCAGCCTACAAATACATTTTTTGCGGCACAAAGGTAGGCATTTTTTATGATTTGGGCGCAAGAAAATGCAACTCTTAGGCTTCACGCAGAAGGATTAAATCTTGCTGTAAAGAAAAAAAGGTGTAATTTAGCGTTTTACTTAACCAATTTTCAATTTAACAAAATGGTTCCCGTATCACAATTTAATGAGGCTTACGACTATATTCGTAAACAAAATACAACTTCCCCCGAAATTGGGATAGTATTAGGCACAGGGCTTGGCGGTTTAGTGGGGGAAATGCAGATAGAAAAGCAAATTCCCTACAATTTCATTCCGCATTTTCCGATTTCGACCGTAGAAAGTCATTTTGGGAAGCTCATTTTTGGCAAAATAGGCGACAAAAGGGTTGTAGCTATGCAAGGGCGTTTTCATGCCTACGAAGGCTATTCAATGGAGCAAATTACCTTTCCTTTGCGAATACTCAAAATGTTGGGAATCAAGTATTTATTTATCTCTAATGCCGCAGGAGGCATAAATCTTTCCTACAAAAAAGGGGATTTAGTGATAATAGATGACCACATTAATTTGCAAACCGCAAACCCCTTGACAGGTCCGAATCGCATTGAATTTGGTCCACGTTTTCCCGATATGAGTCAGCCCTATAATACAGAGTTGATGGAAAAGGCTTTTTTGGTAGCAAACAGGGAAAATATCCGTATTCACAAAGGGGTATATGCGGCAGTAACGGGTCCTAATTTGGAGACACGTGCCGAATATCGCTACCTGCGCACGATTGGCGCAGATGTGGTAGGCATGTCCACTGTCCCCGAAGTTATTGTAGCAAATCACATGGGAATCAAGCCTTTAGCAATTTCTGTAGTAACAGATGAATGTAATCCCGATAAGTTGCAACCGGTGAATGTGGCGGAAATTATCGCAGTAGCAAAGGCTACAGAGCCGAAATTGACCACCATTTTGAAAGAAGTAATTTTGAGCTTAGCGTAGGTTACGCAGATTTGCGCAGATGCGGACGCAGATTTTCACAGATTAAGAATTTGCGAAAACCTGTTTTTATAGCTACGAATTGCACGAGTTTGGGCTGTTAATTCGTGTTAATTCGTGTAATTCGTGGCAAAAAATATAGCCTATATTTCCCTATTTTGTATCATTTTTAATTGCTCCTGCGTATTCAAATTCCAAAAAAGAAGCGGGTTTTCTGTTTCAAATTCCGTCATATCCCACCACTTATGCGGGTTTTCTTGTACAAATTGTATGAGTTTTAATTGGTTTTGGGATAAACAAGCTTCTAAAATAGGTAATAACGATTTAGGATAATAGGCAAACAAAGGCTGAAAATGAGCTTGATTTTGCGCTGCATGAATCGTGTCAGGGGTAATTTTTGACAGCAAATATTCAATGGCTTCTGCCAAAACAAAAGGCATATCTACACTTATAACAAAATTATTTTCTGTTTGAGAATGGCTTAGACCTGTGTAAATGCCCCCCAAAGGACCTTTTTCGGCGATAATATCTGCATATACAGGATAGCCAAATTGCTGATATTCAGGCTTGTGAGCGACAATGAGAATTTGGGCAAAAATAGGCGAAAGTAAGTCTAACATTCTTTCTACGAGATATTTTCCCTCAAAAGACAAAAAGCCTTTATCCTGCCCCATTCTTAGGCTTTTGCCACCTGATAGCAGAATGGCAGTGATGTTTTTCATATATTTGTATTTTTTCACGCAGATTTTCGCAGATGAAAACAGATGTCGCAGATAAGCATTTCATCTGCGAAATCTGTTTTCATCTGCGCTCATCTGCGCTCATCTGCGTGAAATCAAAATGAAATTAAAAGCTCCAAAAATCCACGTACTCCCCTTTTTGATAGTCATTTTTTTCCTCTGCCATCTCAATATAGCCATTCGCTAAGACGTAGGCATTCATTTTGTAAGATTCTTGATGCGCAAGAATATCTACCGTCCCATTTTCATTTCTTTGCGCTTTGAGAAAATGCGTAAACCCTGCTTTTTTGCGAAAATCTTGATTGAGAGGCAAACGAGCTGTAGGAGAAAATGCATCTCTATAGCCCATCATCTGCAAAAGACAGGGCTGAATATAGCGATAAAAACAGGTATGCACCGCCGCAGGGTTCCCTGGCAAAGCGAAAACCCTATTTTTTTCCGTTTTGCCCACATAAAAAGGCTTGCCCGGCTTTTGTTTTACCTTGTAAAATAACTTTTGAACCCCATTTATTTCCAAAGCAGGCTGCACAAAGTCGTAATCTCCTACAGAAATTCCGCCTGTGATGATTAGCACCTCTACTTTTGCCAATAAGTCGGCTATTGCGGCTTGGGTTTCCTGCAAATCATCATTCACCCATTTTTTTTCAAGAACAGGGATATTTAAGGCAGAAAGGGCAGCCTTCAACGTATAGGAATTGCTTTCATAGACCTGCCCAAAAGCCAAAGGATTTTCTGGGGAAACCAATTCTTTGCCCGTTATCAGCAAACCTACGGAGGGTTTGGCATATACTTTTGCTTCAGAAATGCCTAAACCTGCCAAAAAACCGATAATTCCTGCATTGAGGCGCGTGTTTTTGGCAAGCACTAAGTCGCCTTTTGCGGTTTGCGAAGCCTGTAGACGCACATTTGCTCCTTTGAAAAGGGCTATGTCTGTAATGACAATTTTGTTGCCTGTGAGCATTACTTTTTCCTGTATAACCACTGTATCCGCACCTTCGGGAATGGGCGCGCCTGTGAAAATACGCATGGCTTCGTGAGCTTGCAAAGTGGGCTGCTTCGTCATTCCTGCAGGAATATTCGCCACAACAGGCAAGGCATTATTGGAGTTAAATGAGTCAAAATGAAGGGCATAGCCGTCCATTGCCGACTGCGCAAAACTCGGCATATCTATGGGAGAAAATAGATTTTCTGCCAAAATATAGCCATTTCCTGCTGCTAACGCTACCATTGTGAGCTTAGAAGGAATGATATTTTCTTGAATAAGTGTTATGGCTTCTGAAACGGAAATCATTTATTTTTCATTATTTATGCGCAGATTGTCGCAGAAATCGCAGAGGTATTTGAGCATATCACAAAATTACGAATATTTATTCCTAAAAATGGTGCAGAAATCGAAAAAAGGTTAATTTTGTTGCGAATACCTCATTTTAGACAAAAAAAACATGAAACAAACTGCAGCTGATGTATTAGATTTTCTCTCTTTCATCAAAACTGATGGCTTATTTGTTGCCTCTGGCACCGAAGATTTTATCCTGCCGGGCTTGCAAATTGCGCAATTTGGAGAGCTTGCCCTGCCTGTAACAGCATTACAAGTGCAAAGTTTGATAGAAATCGCCCATAAAGCTCCTTTTGGCAAAGGCAGTCAAACGATTGTAGATGAGACTGTGCGGAGTGCGTGGGAAATTGATGCCTCACATTTATCCTTCAAAAACACGAATTGGGACAATTTGTTGGGCAAAATCTTGGACAAAGTAAAGGACCAATTGGGGATTCAAGCCCAAAATGTGAGTGCGTCCTTGTATAAATTGCTCATTTATGAAAAAGGCGATTTTTTTACTTGGCACAAAGACTCCGAAAAGGAGAAAAATATGTTTGCCACGATGGTCGTAACCCTGCCTTGCTTGCACAGAGGCGGCGAGTTAGCGGTGCGTTTCAAGGCAGAAGAAGTGGTCATAGATGCTTCGCTTGCTGCTCAACAAGATAAGTTTAGTTACACCGCATTTTATGCCGATTGCGACCATCAGGTGAAACCCCTTATTTCGGGCTATCGAATATGTTTGGTATATAACCTGCTTCAATCTTCGCAAAGTACAAAGTTATCCGCAGAAGAATTTGAGACACAAACGGAAGAGCTTGAGCTTTTGTTGAAGGAATGGCAGGCGGATTTTGGCGATACTCCTCAGGCAGTTTTGTTACAGCATCAATATACCCCGGCTAATTTTGCTATAGAAAACCTCAAATTGGCAGATAAACCTTGTGCAAAAATCTTGTTGAAAGCTGCCCGAAAACAGGGTTTTTATGCGCGTTTGGCATTGGTTACACACTATCAAATGGGCGAGCTGGAGGAAGTGTATGTGTCAGGACGCAGCAGGTATAGAAACTATGAAGAGGCAGATGCCAAAATGGGGGAAATTTATGAAGAAACTACAAGTATAGAACATTGGATAGAAGATGATGATTTTCCGAGTTTGGGGGAAGTAGCTATCACGGAAAGTGAGTTGATTTCGGACAAAGAACTCACAGAAGATGAGCCTATCGAAAAAGAGGAGGAACGTTATACAGGCAATGAAGGAATGACTATGCAATATTGGTATCATCATGGGGCTGTTGTGTTATGGACAGAAAAAGGTCATGAACATCTTTTGGCACAGCTTCCCCTCAAAGATAGAATTGTGTGGTTTGATTACTATGCAAACAAGGCGGAAAGAGAGCCTAATGCGCATCGTTACTTGCATATATTATTGGCAAGTTTGGCGAATTTGTCAGACGCAAATAGTTGGCGATATGGAAATGCAGACGCTTCGGGTTTGGCAGAGGCTTGGAGTGCGCTAAAAGATGAAGTAGCTTTTGCGGAAGATTCGGACAAACTTGTGCCTTTTTTTGACAAAATAACCTTGGAAAGCTGGCTAAAATTGATGGAAACCTATCCTTTGGAATGTTTTCCGCCCATTTTCCGCAAAGCCTGTGAAATGAATAGAGGCGCATTTACTTTGCATTTTATTCATTTATTGATAAGGTTGTATGACACGCAGCCCGAATTTGCCTTGTTGCAAATCAATCAACTTCCGCAATACTTGTCAAATATAACAGAGTATTTGTTTGCCAATACTTCCTCTTATAAAGAAGGTCAAAAAAGTGAAAATAGCTTTGTTAAAAAAGTTATTACAGGTTTTTTGGAAATGAGTATTTATGAAGAAATTCGCGAATCTTGGGCAAGCCAAATCACCGCTTTAATAACAGCTACTCGCGAACGAAATCACATAAATGAGGTTTTAAGGGCTTTGGTAATGGCTGCTAAGTATAGAGAAAGCCTCCTTTTTCAGCAATTACATAGCATTTGTGTAGCTGAATTGACGCAAAGAACAGCTACAAAACCCGAAGCTTTGCCAGATTGGACGCGAGAAGTGCCTAATATGCCAAGAGGTAAAAAAATATGGGATATGTTAAAAACTTTTTTACTTTCTCCCGAACAAAGAGTGTTTCATTATCAAGCAAAGCAAGGAGAGCGTCAAGAGATGGAGGCTACCCTAAAAATGGTAACTATAGATTTAGACATGGAAACGATTAGAAAAGGCTCGCCACATACTTTGCTCCTTACCAAAAATAATGCAGATTATGAGGAAAAGCTGCGCAAATGGAAGGAAGATGTTGCTTTGTTAGAGATTATTTTATTGCTAAAATAAGGATATAGTTGTTTGTAGTGTGGCGCATTTTTGAAAAGTGCGCCGCTCTACAAACATAAATGGGTTTATCAAGTCCTAATACGGTTAGCTGAGCCGGAAGATTTTTATATTTATTTTTTGTGAAATGTATCCA
Organism: Bacteroidota bacterium; assembly: GCA_043751755.1. GTDB lineage: Bacteria > Bacteroidota > Bacteroidia > J057 > J057 > JAAFHL01. The sequence goes on from JAYUZN010000072.1 coordinate 22,984, forward strand.
AAAAACGCTATATTTGTGAACTAAATTATGACTCAATATGGACGAAAATAACAAGCCAAAATACATAAACCCGCTTACAGATTTTGGGTTTAAACGCATCTTTGGCACAGAAGCAAACAGCGATTTGTTGATAGATTTTTTGAATTGTATGTTGCCATTCAAAAACCCTATCGTAAAATTAACGTATAGAAGTATAGAGCAAATTCCTAATCTTGAAGACGATAGGAAGGTGTTGTATGACTTGTTTTGTACAGATTCGCAGGGAAAAGAGCTGATAATTGAGATGCAAAAGGCAAAGATTACCTATTTCAAAGACAGGGCATTGTTTTATCTTACCTTCCCCATTCAAAGTCAAGCGAAAAAAGGGACTTGGAACTTCAAA